>JBKJTM010000352.1:0-10559 GCA_046590805.1 Usitatibacter sp. | reverse complement strand
GCGGCTTCTCGACGTAGCGGCGCTTGCGGATCGCCCAGCCGATGTCGTTGCCGGTGAGGTCGCTCATGCGGAACGGGCCCATCGCCATGCCGAACGCCTCGAGCGCGCGGTCCACCTGCGCGGGCGTGGCGCCCTCGTCCAGCAGGAACATCGCCTGGCGGAGGTACTGCTCGATCATGCGGTTGCCGATGAAGCCGTCGCACACGCCCGACACCACCGCCACCTTGCCGATCTTGCGGGCGAGCTGCATCACCGTGGCAAGCACGTCCTTCGCCGTCTTCTCGCCGCGCACCACCTCCAGCAACCGCATCACGTTCGCCGGGCTGAAAAAGTGCAGGCCGACCACGTCCTGTGGGCGCGAAGTCGTGGCCGCGATGCGGTTCACGTCGAGCGTGGACGTGTTGGTGGCGAGGATCGCGCCCGGCTTCATCACCGCGTCCAGCTTGCGGAACACCGCTTCCTTGACGGCCATCTCCTCGAACACCGCCTCGATCGCCAGGTCCCTGTCGCCGATCGCCTCGTATGAAAGCGTCGGGATTAGGCCCCGCATGCGTGCATCGAGCTCCTCGGCGCGGAGCTTGCCACGCTTCACCGCGCTCTCGTAGTTGCGCCGGATCGTCGCAACGCCCTTGTCGAGCGCCTCCTGATTCGTTTCCAGGAGGGTGACGGGCAGCCCCGCGTTGAGGAACGCCATCGCGATGCCGCCGCCCATCGTGCCTGCGCCGATCACGGCGACGCCCTCCACCTTGCGCAGCAGGGTGTCCGCCGGCACGTCGGGGATCTTGCCGGCGGCGCGCTCGCCGAAGAACGCGTGGCGCATCGCCTTCGATTCCGGCGACTCGAGGAGCTGCAGGAACGTGGCGCGCTCGAAAGCGATGGCATCGTCGAACGGCTTCTCGACCGCGGCCTGAACCGCATCGACGCAGCGCAGCGGCGCGGTGAAGTGCGGATTCGCGGCCGCCGCCTTCTGCCGAGCGGCATCGAAGAAGGCCTTGCCCTGGGGAAAGTCGATGACGATGTCGCGGACGCGGCGCGGCGGGCGGCTCTCGGCGACCACGCGTTGCGCGAACGCCATCGCGCCCGCGTCGAAATCCCCCGCGATCACCTCGTCGATGAGGGCCGTTCCCGAGAGCTTCGAGGCGGGCACCGGGTTGCCGGAAACGATCATCCCGAGCGCTCGCTCCACGCCGACCGCGCGCGGCAGGCGTTGCGTGCCGCCCGCGCCGGGGATCAGCCCCAGCTTCACTTCGGGCAGCCCGATCTTCGCCTCGGGCGCAGCGACGCGGTAGTGGCAGCCGAGCGAGAGCTCGAGCCCGCCGCCCATGCATGCGCCGCCGATCGCGGCGATCACCGGCTTGGTGCTCGATTCGGCGGCGATGATCAGGTCGCGCAGCGTCGGCGCGGCGAGCGCCTTGGGCGTGTTGAACTCGCGGATGTCGGCGCCGCCGGAGAACACGCCATTGGCGCCGGTGATCATGATCGCGCGCACCGCGTCGTCGGCCTGCGCCTGCTGCAGCCCGTGCATGACGTTCTGCCGCGCCGCGTGGCCGAGCCCGTTGACCGGCGGGTTGTCGAGCGTGATGACCGCGACCGGGCCTTCGATCCGGTAGGCCTCTACCGTCATTTCTGCGCGACCTTTCCGGGCCGCTTCGAATTGTCGATGTCGATGTACTTCCACCAGTTGGTGCTGGCGACCAGCGTGCGATGGTAGCCGATCACGTGCGGATACCAGAGGTCGGTGCGTATGCGGTGCGTGTTGACCTTCCACGGCACGTAGGCGGCCACGATCTTGGCCATTTGCTGGTAGATCTTGGTGCGTTCGGGGCTATCGGGCATCGAGCCTGCCTGCTCGAACAGCCGGTCGAAGTCGGGATGCTTGAAGCGTCCCAGGTTGCCATCCAGGTTCTTGCCGTAGAGCGAGGCAAGCGCGGTGTGCGCATCGGGCGCCGAAGCGGTCAGTCCGAGCTGCCAGAACATCAGCTTGTTGGCCCGCGCCTCCTTCAGCAGGTCGGGCCATTTGGCCTTGCGGAAGGAGATGCGCACGCCGATGTCATCCATGCTGCGCTTCCATAGCTCATCGATCTGCTGGTCGCGCACCGTCGGCGTCGAGTTGGCCTTGATCTCCAGCGGGCTGCCATCGGGCATCTCCCGGTAGCCGTCGCCATTGCGATCGAGGTAGCCGAACATGTCCAGCAGCGCCTTCGCCTTGGGAAGGCTGTACTCCCCGATGCCGGTGCGGAATCCGGGCTCGTAGCCCGCGACACCGGGCGCGTACGGCGTCTCGGCGGCGATCGCCTGCCCCTTGCGGATGATCGCGATCTCGTCGCTCACTTTGTAGGCGAGCGAGATCGCGCGGCGCAGCGCCACCTTTTCCGGGGCGAAGCCGCCGACCATGGGATCGTTCATGTTGAAATAGTTGAAGGTGATGTCGAGCGCCGGCACCTGTTCCATCTGGATGCCGCGCTTGGCGAGGTTGGGCGCAAGCTTGTTGTTGGGCATCGCCTGGTTCGCGAACTCCTCCGGGACCTGGTACATCAGGTCCATCTCCTCGTTGAGGAACGAGAGCCAGCGCGGCTGCACTTCCTCGATCACGCTGATCTCGATCCTGCCCACCAGCGGCAGGCGCTTGCCCTTCTGCAAGGCGAGGATGGCGCGCGCCTTCTCATCGCCGGGCCCGGGCTCGCCGTCGAAGTAGTCCTCGCGATACCCCGGATTCGCCTCGAGCACGATCTTCGAGGAGCGCTTCCAGAACGCGAGTCGGAATGGTCCCGTACCCACCGGATGCGAACCCACGTCGTCGCCGTAATGCTCGACCACCTCGCGCGCCACGGCGCAGGCGATGCGGCAATCGGCGAAGTTGTAGAGGAAGACGTAGAAAGGCTGCTTGAGCCTCACCTGGAAGGTATAGCGGTCGATCAGATTGATGCCCTCGAGCGGGGCGTCGTAGTCGAACTTCCCGGACTTGCGCGCTTTCGCCACAGCGTCCTCGGCGCCCAGCACATAGGGCTCCAGCTCGGAAAGCTGGGAGGCGCGAACCTTCGGATCGAGCACCCGCTTCATCGAGTAGACGTAGTCCTGCGCCACCAGCTCGCGCTTCTGCCCCTTGAACGCGGGGTCGTCGATGAAGAAAATCCCCGGCTTGATGCGCAGCGTGTACGTCGTCCCGTCCGCGCTCACCTCCGGCAGCGCGACGGCGGTGTTGGGCTTGAGCTTCGCCGGCCGCGCCAGGTAGTCGTAGGCAAGCGGGGCGTCGAACATCGAGCCATTGCAGATGTTCGAGTAGAGGTCGCTGATCCGCGGCGGGTCGAAGGTCGTCTCCGCGATCTCGAAGGCGTAGCGGAAGACCTTGTTCGGATCGGCGGCATGGGCAGCGACGGCTGTCGCGGCCAGGATGACGATGAGGGCTCGGCGCATTTGCGCATTTTACGCGCTACGATTGGCGGACTTCACGAAAGGGACGAGACGGCATGGGCATCGAGGAGCGGATCAGAAAACTGATCGACGCAGCGGGCGAGGGACGGCTTTCGCGGCGCGGATTCATTCAGGCCATGGTGCAACTTGGCCTTACCGCGCCGATGGCGGGCATGATGCTCGCCCACCATGGCGTCGCGATGGCGCAGCCCGTGGTGCCGGTCTACAAGCCGACCAGGCGTGGTGGCGGGGGCACGCTGAAGCTCCTCTGGTGGCAGGGCCCCACGCTCCTCAACCCGCACTTCGCCCAGGGCCTCAAGGACCAGGACGCGTCGCGGATCTTCTACGAGCCACTGGCGGCCTGGGATGGCGAGGGCAACCTGGTGCCGATCCTCGCCGCGGAGATTCCCAGCCGGGAAAGTGGCAGCGTCTCGCGCGATGGCCGCAGCGTCACCTGGAAGTTGAAGCGCAACGTCCGCTGGCACGACGGCAAGCCGTTCACCGCCGCCGACGTGGTCTTCAACGCCGAATACGCGGCGGACCCGGCCACGGCCGCCGTGACGCTCGGCGTCTATCGCGACGTGAAGGCGTTCGCGCTCGACGATTACACGGTGCGCGCCGAATTCGCCCGCCCGACCTTCTTCTGGGCCGATCCCTTCGTCGGCGTCCGCGGCATGCTGGTGCCGAAGCATCTCTTCGAGGCGTTTCGCGGGGCCAGGTCGCGCGAGGCGCCCACGAACCTGAAGCCCGTCGGCACCGGCCCCTACAGGTTCGTCGATTTCAAACCGGGCGACGTCGTGCGCGCGGCGATCAACACCGACTACCACGAGCCCAACCGGCCGCATTTCGACGCGCTGGAGATGAAGGGCGGCGGCGACGCGGTCTCCGCCGCGCGCGCGGTGATGCAGACCGGCGAATTCGACTTCGCCTGGAACATGCAGGTGGAGGACGAGATCCTGAAGAGGCTGGAGCAGGGCGGCAAGGGCCGCACCACGCGCGTGCGCGCCGGCGGCCTCGAGATGATCCAGTTCAACCATTCCGATCCCTGGATCGAGGTCGATGGCGAGCGCGCCAACCCCAGGTCCCGCCATCCGATCCTCGGCGACAACGCGGTGCGCGAGGCGCTCAACATGCTGGTGGACCGCCAGTCGATCGTGGACTTCATCTACGGGCGCAGCGGCACGCCCACGCGCAACTTCCTCAACAATCCGAAGCCCTACCAGTCGCCCAATACCAAGTGGGAATACGACGTCGACAAGGCGAATCGTGTGCTGGACGCGGCCGGCTGGAGGCGCGGCGCCGACGGCGTGCGCGAGCGCGACGGGCGCAAGCTCAGGTTCCTGTTCCAGACCGTGACCAACGCGCCGCGGCAGAAGGCCCAGGCGATCATCAAGCAGGCGTGCCAGAAGGCGGGCATCGAGCTCGAGCTGAAGTCGGTCGTGGCCTCGGTGTTCTTCTCCACCGACGAGGGCAATCCCGACACCTACACCAAGTTCTTCGCCGACCTGCAGATGTACGGCACCAACATGCGCCAGCCCGATCCCGATCTCTTCATGACGCAGTTCGTGAGCACGGAGGCGTCATCGAAGTCGAACAAGTGGCAGGGCCGCAACATCTCGCGCTGGAAGAACGAGGAGTACGACCGCGCCTACCGCGCCGCCGAAAGCGAGCTGGATGCGGTCAAGCGCGCCGCGCTCTTCATCCGCATGAACGAGCTGATGATCGAGAACCGCGCGGTGATCCCGCTCATGAGCCGCTTCGAGGTGAACGCCGTGGCCAACAAGCTGCAGGTTCCGCTGAGCGGATGGGATACGACCCTTTGGCTGCTGAAGGACTGGTTCCGCGAGGCTTGAGATGGAAGCCAACGGAAACGGCAGGGCGGTGTTGCGCCGTATTGCCCACCAGGCGATGGTTGATCGCGGACTGCTGCCCGATTTTTCCGCGGAAGTGCTGCGACAGGCAGCACGGATCGAGGGTCCGGCGGTCGCGCCCGACGGATCGGTGCGCAACCTGCGCGGCCTGCCCTGGTGCTCGATCGACAACGACGACTCGCGCGATCTCGACCAGCTCTCGGTCTCGGAGCCGATGCCGGGTGGCGCCGTGAAGATCCTCGTGGCCATCGCCGATGTGGACGCGCTGGTGGAGAAGGACTCGGCGATCGATGCGCACGCCCGCGCCAACACCACTTCCGTCTACACCGCGGCGCAGATCTTCCCGATGCTGCCGGAGAAGCTCTCGACCGACCTCACATCCCTGAACGAAGGCGAGGAGCGCCTGGCGATCGTGATCGAAATGGTGGTGGGGGTGGACGGCGCGATCGCAAGCTCCGACGTCTATCGTGCCGCGGTTTTCAATCACGCGAAGCTCGCCTACGACGCGGTCGCGGCCTGGCTGGAGGGGCGCGCACCCGCGCCGCCCAAGCTCGCGGCGGTGCCGGGCCTGGGCGAGCAGCTGCGTGCTCAGGATGCCGTTGCCCAGGCGCTGCGCCGCGTGCGGCATGAGCGTGGCGCGCTCCGGCTCGAGACGACGCAGGTCCATGCCGTTTTCGATGGCAGCGGGATTTCGGACCTCGTCCCCGACCTGAAGAATCGGGCGAAGGAGTTGATCGAGGATTTCATGCTCGCGGCCAACGGGGTGACCGCGCGCTATCTCAAGGGCAGGGGGCTGCCGTCGTTGCGCCGGGTGCTGCGCGTCCCCAGTAATTGGGACCGCATCGTCGAGCTTGCTGCGAAGGTGGACGAAAAGCTGCCACCAGCGCCCGACGCCGCCGCGCTCGACGCATTCCTTGCGAGGCGACGCATCGCGGACCCGGACCGCTTCCCGGATCTATCGCTCTCTGTCGTGAAGCTGCTCGGCTCGGGGGAGTATGAGCTCGAAGTCCCGGGTGAGCCGCTCACGGGACACTTCGGATTGGCCGTCAAGGACTATGCGCACTCGACGGCGCCCAACCGCCGCTATCCGGACCTGATCGCCCAGCGCTTGCTCAAAGCCGCAATAGCCGACCAGCCTTCGCCGTTTCCGAACGATGAGCTCCGTGCGATTGCACGGCATTGCACGGAGCAGGAGGACAATGCCGCGAAAGTCGAGCGGCAGGTGGCCAAGTCGGCCGCCGCACTTCTGCTCGCCTCCAGAATCGGCCAGCAATTCGACGGTATCGTGACGGGCGCCTCCGCGAAGGGGACGTGGGTTCGAATCGCCGCACCCGCCGTCGAGGGGCGGATCATGCGGGGATTCGAAGGGCTTCGGGTCGGCGAGCGCGTGCGCGTCCAGCTGGCGAGGACCGATTCCGTACGCGGATTCATCGATTTCACCGCCGTGCTCCCGGCCGAAAGCCGGCCGGCGAAAGCGCGCTGAAACAATTACCGATGCAGCCGGCGTGTCGGTCCGATTGCCTCTACCGCCGGCGACAGCGATTCAAGTCCAGATCGTCCTGCCGCTCGCCTGGACGCACCGCCTCGAATTGCCCGGCGCGGGCATTCCAGCACTCCCGGGCCGCGTTACGGTAGGGTGCCTCGCCTGACCCGGTCGCGTGGCAGCGGGTGAAGTCGAGATCGTCCTGGCGCTCGCCCGGACGCACCGCCTCGAACTTGCGCGCGCGGGGGTTCCAGCACTCGCGTGGCTCATCGCGCCCGCGGGCATAGCCTTGCTCGGCGACGGGCTGACAACGGGTCATGTCCAGGTCGTCCTGGCGCTCGCCTGGACGCACCGACTCGAAGCTTCGTGCCCGGGGGTTCCAGCACTCGCGGGGCTCGTCTCGCAAGCGCGAGCGCAGCTCGCCTACGGGCCGGCAGCGCGAGGGGTCGAGGTCGTCCTGGTATTCGCCGGGGCGGACGCGCTCGAAACGCCCGGCCTGGCCGTTCCAGCACTCCTGGCCGTGCTGCCTGTCGGGGTCGTTGCGATACGGCTGCGCCGCCGCGGGTCCCGACCATGCGGCGAGCAGCAGGATTACGGCAAGGAGGATCACTTTCATCTGGTGCTCCCGGGGATTGGTGCGCTGTAGGACGGATACTTGAGACGGTCATCGCGCGGGGAGGCGCGATTGATCTATGTCCATGTACTTCCAGAAATGGTTCCCCAGGCTCAACGGCCGCCGGAACCCGATCACCCACGGATACCACATGTCCGTGAGGATCCGGTGGGTGTTGAGCTTCAGCGGCGCGTAGGCGGCCACGATCTTCGCCATCTGCTGGTAGAGCTTGGTGCGCTCGGGACTATCGGGCATCACGCGCGCCAGCTCGTACAAACGGTCGTACTCGGGAAGCTTGAAACGTGAACGATTGCCCTTGAACCCCGCATTGGGGCTGTAGAGAGTCTGCAGCCAGGTGTCCGCGTCGGGCGCGGAGGCATTGCCGCCCAGTTGCCAGAACATCAGCTTGCCGGCATTGGATTCCTTCAGCAGGTCGGGCCACTGGGCCTTGCGGAAGCTGATGCGAATGCCGATGTCGTCCATGCTCCGTTTCCAGAGCTCGTCCAGTTGCTGGTCGCGGTTCGTGGGCGTCGAGTTCGACTTGATCTCGAGGCGCGTGCCGTCGGGCATCTCGCGGTAGCCGTCGCCGTCGCGGTCGACATAGCCGAACATGTCCAGCAGCGCCTTGGCCTTGACGACGTCGTAGTCGCCCGCCGTCGTGCGGAAGGCGGGGTCGTAGCCCGCGACGCCCGGGCTGTACGGAGTCGTCGCCTGGATCGCCTGGCCCTTGCGGATGACCGCGATCTCGTCCTGCGTCTTGTAGGCGAGCGAGATCGCGCGGCGCAGCGCCACTTTCTCCGGCGCGTACCCGCCCACCAGCGGATCGTCCATGTTGAAGTAGTTGAAGGTGAGGTCGAGCGCCGGCACCTGCTCCATGCCGATGCCCTTGCGCGCGAGCCCCGGCGCCAGCTTGTTGTTGGGCATCGCCTGGTAGGCGAATTCCTCCGGCACCTTGAACATGAAGTCGAAGTCGCCATTGAGGAATGCGAGCCAGCGCGGCTGCGTCTCTTCGACCACGTAGGCCTCGACGCGGTCGATCATCGGCATGCGCTTGCCCTTCTGTTGGCGCAGGATCTCCTGGCCACGCGCGTCGTTCGCAGCCGGTTCGCCGTCGAAGTACTCCTCGCGGAAGTTGGGGTTCCTCTCGAACACCATTTTCGAGGAGCGCTTCCAGAACGCCATGCGGTAGGGGCCGGTGCCTACCGGATGGGCGCCCACGTCGTCGCCGTACATCTCCACCACCTCGCGCGCCACGGCGCAGGCGAGGCGGCAATCGGCGAAGTTGTAGACGAAGATGAACGAAGGCTCGGAGAGCTTCACCTGCCAGGTGTAGCGGTCGACCGCCTCGATGCCCTCGAAGGGCGCGTCGTAGTCGAGCCGGCCGTCCTTGCGCGACCTGGCGATCAGCGCCTCGCTGCCGAGCACCTTGCCCTCGATCTCGCCCAACAACGGCGACGAGAGCCTGGGGTCCATGGCGCGCTTCATCGAGTACACGTAGTCGGCGGCCGTGAGCTCGCGTTTCCGGCCCTTGAACGCCGCGTGGTCGTCGAAGTAGATGCCGGGCTTCACCCGCATCGTGAAGGTCCGGCCGCCATCCGTCACCACGGGCAGCGCCTCCACCGTCACCGGCTTCAACTTGAGGGGGCGGGCCAGGTAGTCGTAGTCGAGCGGCGCGTCGAAGATCGCGCTGATGACGAAGAGCGAGTAGACATCGCTCACTTTCTGCGGGTCCGCCGTGGTCTCGGCGGCGTCAAGGGCGTAGCGCAGGACTTTGGGTGATTGGGCCCCCGCCTTCGCGGGGGCGACATTAGCTGTCTTCCCCGCGTAGGCGGGGGCCCAATGCATCGCAAGGAGGACTGCGACCAAGAAGGAAAGGACGCCTCTCATCGCGATACGTTCCAGTTCTACCGCGGTGGATAGTAGCGGTCGATGATCTGGCGGAACTGCGGCGAGCTCACCTCGGGGAAGCTCGCCTTGTCGAAGAAGTAGGTCGTGTTGAGCTCGTTCAGGTCGAAGCGCATCGCCAGGCGCCCGCCTTCGGCGGGCCTCAGCTCGCGCAGCGGCAGGGCGACGAGCTTGCCCTCCTGGACCCAGTTGGGCGTGAATTGCGCGACGGCGTAATGCACCTTGGCGCGCTCGATGCTGACGACCACTTCCTCCAGCGTGCCCACGTTCTTGCCGGCGGAGTCGACGATCGACGCCTTGAGCATCCCACTGGCGAGCAGGGTGCCTTGCGTGGCCTGGGTCGCCGCCGCGGGCAGGGCCGCCAGCTGCGCTGCGTCCGACTCCAGCATGACCTTGCCGTCGAGGACCTTGGGCGTGCGGCCCGATGTCGGGAAGACCGCTACGCGATCGCCCGAGAGGATATGGATCTGCGTGACCTGGTAGCTCCTGGCATCGAGCACGAGATCGCGCACCTGGCCTAGCGGCCGGCCCGCAGGATCGACGACCGCCGTGCCGATGAGCCTGGTGAGGCGGAAGTCGGTATCCTCAGGCCCCTTCGGCGCCGACGGCGCGGCCGGCTTGGGTTCGGGTGCCGCCGCGGTCGCTGGACGCATCTCGCCCGCCTCGAAATTGGCCACGTAGTTCGTGCCTTTGCGTCCGAGGCTCGCCGGCGGAAGCGCCACGAGCGAGGCGGGGTCGTGCCACGAGGGGATGAACTTGATCACGATCGCCGCCACCTTGCCGTCCGCCGGGTTCAGCAGCAGATCATCGATCTCGCCAACCCGGTTGCCGCGCCGGTCGACGATCCCTGCCTTGGTGAGCTCGGTGACCCGCTGGTAGCGCTCGTCCGGCGGGGGCGTGGCCCCCTCGGCCGGCTTGTTGAAGTCGGGCCACTGGCTGCTGGCGAAACCGCCCAGCACTTCCACCTTGTCGCGCGTGGTGTCGAGGGTCACGCGGCCGGCGCCGAGCGTGAGTCCCTGGGTGGGAATCGGGAAGGCCGCGAGGTAATCGGTGACGCCCACGAGGCTGCCGACGGCGAGAACCGCGTAGGCGACGCGCCCCTCCTTCGTATCCACGACCAGGTCGCGCACGGCGCCGATCACGCGCCCGTTCGGGGCAACCACTTCCGCGTCGAGGATCTGCGAGGCGCGCAACGGCTGCGCCGGCGCCGCTTGCTGCGCCTGCGCAGCAAGCGAGACGAACATCAGGATGACCGCAACGAAGATCGACTGCATTC
>JBKJTM010000238.1:0-6578 GCA_046590805.1 Usitatibacter sp. | reverse complement strand
AGACCATGGCAGGCGAATACGATTTCGAAGAGCAGGAACGGTTGTCCTCCCACCACGCCTTCAGCTCGGCCAGCCGTTCCTGCTCTTCGAAATCGTATTCGCCTGCCATGGTCTTCTTTCAGTGAATCTGGGCCAGCGCTTCGCCGAGCCCAAGGGTTTTCTGTTCGCCGCCGCCTCTCAGCGGCTTGAGCGTCACCTTCTGCGCCGACACCTCTTCGTCGCCGACGATGAACGCGTAGCGCGCACCGCTGGCATCGGCCTTCTTCATCTGCGACTTGAAGCTCCCGCCGGAACCCATCACCACGCTCTTGCCGTGGTCGCGCAGCTCCTCGGCGAGCTTCCAGGCCACGAGCTGCGCCTGCTCGCCCGCGTGCACGATGAACGCGTCGGGCTCGAACGCGGCCTGGACGCCCGCAGCCTGCATGGCGAGCACGACACGCTCGATGCCCATGCCGTAGCCGCACGCCGGCGTGGGCTTGCCGCCCAGCTGCTCGAAGAGCGCGTCGTAACGCCCGCCGCCCGCGATCGTGGACTGCGCGCCGATATCGGGCGAGATCCACTCGAACACCGTGCGATTGTAGTAGTCGAGGCCGCGCACCAGCCGCGAGTTCACCTGGTACTCGACGCCGGCGCCTTCGAGCAGCACCTTGAGAGCCTCGAAGTGCTCCGCCGCCGCGTCGCCCAGCGCATCGAGGATGCGCGGCGCGCCCTCGATCATCTCCTGCATCGCGGGGTTCTTCGAATCGAGGATGCGCAGCGGGGTGGTGTGCAGCCGCCGCTTCGCGTCCTCGTCCAGCACCGCGGCGTGGCGCTCGAAATAGGCCACCAGCTTGTCGCGATGCGCCTTGCGATCCGCGGCATCGCCGATGGAATTCACGTGCAGCCCGATGTTGCGAAGGCCCAGCGCCTTCCACAGGCGCGCGAGCAGCACGATCTGCTCGGCATCGACGTCCGGGCCTTCGAAGCCGAGCGCCTCGATGTCGAACTGGTAGAACTGGCGCTGCCGGCCCTTCTGCGGGCGCTCGTAGCGGAACATCGGGCCCATCGTCCAGACGCGCATCGGGCCGTTGTAGAGGAAGCTGTGCTCGATCGCCGAGCGCACGATGCCCGCGGTGGCCTCGGGGCGCAGCGCGATGCTCTCGCCGCCGCGGTCCTCGAAGACGTACATCTCCTTCTCGACGATATCGGTGACTTCCCCGATGCCGCGAACGAAAAGCGCGGTGGGCTCGACGATCGGCGTGCGGATGTTGCGGTAGCCGTACTGGCGGAAGAGCGTGCGGCAGGCATCCTCGACCCTTTCCCAGAGCGGGGTCGCGTCCGGCAGCACGTCTTCCATGCCGCGGATCGCCTGGATCCTCGCGCTCATGACGGCATCGCCCGAATCGGGATGGTCTTGTCGCCCTTCGTCCCTCGCTGCCCGCCCCTCGTCGCGCCCGCCGCGTAGCGCCGGCGCACGTAGTCCTCGACGATCGCCTGGAACTCCTCGGCGATGCGCTCGCCCTTCAGCGTCACCGTCTTCTCGCCGTCGACGAACACCGGCGCCACGGGCTTCTCGCCCGAGCCCGGCAGCGAGATGCCGATGTCGGCGAGCTTCGATTCGCCGGGGCCGTTGACGACGCAGCCCATCACCGCGACGTGCATCTCCTCCACCCCGGGGTACTGCGCCTTCCACGCCGGCATCTGCTCGCGCAGGTAGGTCTGGATGCGCTCGGCGAGCGTCTGGAAGAACGTGCTGGTGGTGCGCCCGCAACCGGGACAGGCCGTCACCATCGGCGTGAACGAGCGCAGCCCCATGGTCTGCAGGATCTCCTGCGCCACGATGACTTCCTTGGTGCGATCGCCATTCGGCTCGGGCGTGAGCGAGACGCGGATGGTGTCGCCGATGCCTTCCTGCAGCAGGACGCCCATCGCGGCGGTCGAGGCGACGATGCCCTTCGAGCCCATGCCGGCCTCGGTGAGCCCGAGGTGCAGCGCGTAGTCGCAACGGCGGCCCAGCTCGCGATAGACGCGGATCAGGTCCTGCACCGCCGAGACCTTGCAGGACAGGATGATGCGGTCGGCCGGAAGGCCCCACTCCACCGCCTTGGCGGCGCTTTCGAGGGCGGAGACCACCAGCGCCTCGCGCATCACCGCGTCGGCCTCGAGCGGCTGGGGCAGGCGTCCATTCGCGTCCATCATCCGCGCGAGCAGCTCGGGATCGAGCGAGCCCCAGTTCACGCCGATGCGCACCGGCTTGCCGTGGGCGATCGCGGCCTCGATCATCGAGGAGAACTGCTCGTCGCGCCGGGTGCCGTGGCCGACGTTGCCCGGGTTGATGCGGTATTTGTCGAGCACCACGGCGCACTCGGGCGCCTGCGCGAGGATCTTGTGGCCGTTGAAATGGAAGTCGCCGACGAGCGGCACCTTCACGCCCATGGCGTCGAGCAAGCGGCGGATCGCGGGCACCTGGCGGCCGGCTTCCACGGTGTTCACGGTGATGCGCACGATCTCGGAGCCGGCGCGCGCGAGCGCGGCCACCTGGTCGGCCGTGGCGCGCGCGTCCTCGGTATCGGTGTTGGTCATCGACTGCACCAGGATCGGGGCATCGCCGCCGATGAGTTTGTCGGCGACGCGGACCGGGCGCGATGTGCGGCGCGAAGGATTCATTGAAGGCTCGGGGCTATTCGACGGTGAAGCGGGCTACGGCGACCTTGGTGTGCGGCTCGAGGGGGAACTCGCGCTCCCTGTAGATCACCTGCACCTCGGGCGCGTTGCCGACGATCACGGAAAGCGGCGGGCGCCCGGCCACTTCCGCCTCGGTGCCGCGCAGGTTCAGGCGCGACAGCAGCACCTTGCCCTGCGCATCACGGATTTCGACCCACGACTCGCCCTTGAAGCGCAACCGCAGCGTGGCCTCCGCCTTCCTGTCCGCGGCGGCCCTGACCCTCTCGATCTTCGCCGGCTCGAACTTCGCGGGCTCGGCCCTCTTCGCTTCCTCCACCGGGGGCGCCTCCATCACCGGCGCGGGCGTCGGACGCACCACTTCAGGCACCGGCTGCGCGGAGGCGGCCAACTGCTGCGGCGGTCCCTGCTCCATCGCCGGCTTCTTCGCCACGCCGGCCGGCGGCGAGGGCCGGATGAAGAGCCACCAGTAGATAGCCGCGAACGCGAGGCCCAGCGCCACGACCACGAACGCGGCCGCCTTCACATAGGGATTCGAGAGGCGCTCGCCGAGCGGCTCGAAGCGGATGTTCTGCGTCGGCACCACGATCGCGGGCGCGGGGCCGCGCGGCGCGGCATCCGCGAGGTGGGTGAGAAGCCCCGCGGCGTCCAGGTTCAGCAGCTTCGCGTAGTTGCGTACGAAGCCGCGCAGGAACGGGCCCTTCGGCAGCCGGTTGTAGTCGCCGCTTTCGAGGGCCTCCACCTGGTGGGCGCTCATGTGCAGGCGCTGCGCGACCTCGGCACGGGCAAGCCCCTGCCTCTCGCGCTCGTTGGCGAGGATCCGGCCGAGGGGCGGCGCCTCGACTCTGTCGGCTGCGGATTCCACGGCGACGCTACTTGGCCTCGAGCTCGCGAAGCTGCGGCGCGTCCGGGAAGCGGCGGCGCAGCTGCTGCATGAAGCTGTCCTCGGCGACCTTTTCGCCCTTCGCGCGCGCGATGCGCACCCCGAGCACCAGGCTATCGAACGTAGGCTGCGCGAGCCGCATGTACCGCAGCAGGTAGATCTCGGCATCGCGGGGGTTGCCGCGCTCGTAGGTGAGCTCGGCCAGGTTGTAGAGGCCGCCGATCATGTCGGGACGGATCAGCACCGCGCGGCGCAGGTGGTCCTCGGCCTCCGCGGCGCGCCCGGCGCGGCGCAGGCACAGCCCCGCCGACAGGAACGCCTTCTCCGGCGAGGCATAGAGCGTGTCGTTCGCCGCGCGCTGCATCATCGCGAGCCCGCGGTCGGTTTCGCTGCGCAGGCACAGGAACCAGCCGAAATTGTTCAGCACCTCGGGATTGTTGGGCGAGAGGCTCAAGGCGCGGTTGAAGGAGTCGCGCGCCTGCACGTCCTCGCGCAGCTCCATGTACACCAGCCCCAGCATGTTGAAGGCCGGGAAATAGGTGGGATCGTCCTTCAGCGCCATGCGCACCTCGGCGAGCGCCACCGAGTGGTTGCCGCGGGCGTAGTACTCGCCGGCGAGCGCGGTGTGCACCTCGGCGCGGCGGCGCGCGTCGGCCCCGCCGGTGTCGGTCACCGGTCGCGACTGGGTATCGCTCTGCGTGACACAGGCCGTGGCGGCGAGTGCCAGCAAGGCGGCGGCGACGAGGCGCATCAGGTTCTCCTTTCGGGCATGCGCACGACGTTCCTGCGCTTCATGCGGTTCACCACCTGGCCGGCGAGCTGGCCGCAGGCGGCGTCGATGTCGTCGCCGCGCGTCTTGCGGACGGTGGCGATGATGCCGGCGTCCAGCAGTATCTTCTGGAAGAGACGAATGCGATCGGCTGAAGTGCGCTCGAAGCCCGAGTCGGGGAACGGGTTGAACGGGATCAGGTTCACCTTGGCGGGCGTGCCCTCGAGCGTGCGCAGCAGCTCGCGCGCATGGTCGGGCGCATCGTTCACGCCCTTCAGCATCACGTACTCGAAGGTGATGAAGTCGCGCGGCGCGGCTTCGAGGTAATCGCGGCACGCCGCGAGCAGCGTGGCGATCGGATAGGCGTCGTTGATCGGCATGATGCGGCTGCGGATCTCATCGTTGGGCGCGTGCAGGCTCACGGCGAGAGCTACCGGGAGCGCCTCCTTCAGCTTGCGGATGTGCGGCACGACACCCGAGGTCGAGAGGGTCACGCGGCGGCGCGAAAGGCCGTAGGCGAAGTCATGCAGCATGATCGACATCGCGTCGACCACCGGCTGAAAGTTGTTGAGCGGCTCGCCCATGCCCATCATCACGATGTTCGTCACTGGACGAACAGTCTCGGGGACTGTCCCGGAGTTGTCGCGAGACGCGAGGCGTGTCAAACCGGGACCGTCCCCGGTTTTCTGCATCTCCCATAGCCGCCGGTTCGCGACCCACACCTGGCCGATGATCTCGCCGACCGAGAGGTCGCGGTTGAAGCCCTGGCGGCCGGTGGAGCAGAACTTGCAATCCAGCGCGCAGCCGACCTGCGAGGAGACGCAGAGCGTGCCGCGGTCGTCCTCGGGAATGAACACCGTCTCGATGCCGTTGCCCACGCCCACGTCGAAGAGCCACTTCACGGTGCCGTCGGCGGACCGGTGCTCCGACAGGATCGCGGGCGGGCGCACCTCGGCGCTTTCGATCAGCTTCTCGCGCAGCGACTTGGCGAGGTCGGTCATCGCTTCGAAGTCGGCAACGCCGCGCTGGTGGATCCACTGGAAGAGCTGCCGCGCGCGAAACGGCTTCTCGCCGCGGCTGCCGAGCCAGTCGGTCAGTCGCGGCAGCGTGAAGTCGAGGAGGTTGGTCTTCCCGTCCATGCGGCGCTCGCGGGCACCGCGCTAGCGGCTGTGGACCTGGGAGGAGGCGAAGAAGTAGGCGATCTCGACCTGCGCGGTGTCGGTCGCATCCGAGCCGTGCACGGCATTCGCGTCGATCGAATCGGCGAAGTCGGCGCGGATCGTTCCCGCGGCGGCCTTCTTCGGATCGGTGGCGCCCATCAGGTCGCGATTCTTGAGGATCGCGCCCTCGCCCTCGAGCACCTGGATGATCACCGGGCCGGAGCTCATGAACTCCACCAGGTCCTTGAAGAACGGCCGGCTGCGATGGACGGCGTAGAACCCCTCAGCATCGTTGCGCGACAGCTGGGTCATCTTGGCCGCGATGATCTTGAGCCCCGCCTGCTCGAAACGGGCATAGATCTGGCCGATGACGTTCTTCGCCACGGCGTCGGGTTTGATGATCGAAAGGGTACGTTCCACCGCCATTTATGTGCTCCGCGTTAAGTGAATTTGAGGAAGCTGAAAGCTGGCAAGAAACCAGCTAAATCAATGAAAAGTTTAGCTTTTCATTTTAGCACAGCGGAGCTTTTCCCGCCACCCTCCAGCTCGGGCGAAACCCCTCCCGGCCGGGTTCGCAGGCGTACTCGGCGGCAATCCCGATGCCCGGCACCCAGACCAGCTTCCCGTCGTGGAAAAGCAACGGCAATTTTTCCCGTTGCCAGATAGGCACCTCGAGCTCCTGGAAGAGGTTCTTGAGGGTGCGCGTCGGGCGCGCGGAGCCGCCCAGGCGGATGCTCTCGCCCCCGGTGCGCGGCGCGAAATACCACTCGCCGCCCTCGACCGAATCGGCCGCGATGCCCTCGCCGGTCACTTCCTCGAACTCGATCACGCCGCGATCGGCGCCCAGGTCCACGGCGCTTTCGAGCTCCCAGTCCACGCGCCAGGCGCCGCCCGCATCGAGGTTGCGCTCAATGTGCACCTCTCCTTTGAAACGCACCAGCGAGACGCCGGCGTGGTCGATGCGCACGCGGGCGTCGTCACGCGCGCCCCAGAGCTGGCGCTCCATCTCGGCCAGCCGCGCCTCGCTCGGCATCGCGACCGCGTTCCGCGCGAGGAAGGCGCGCAGCGCATTCGCGCGGCGGCCTTGCGGCAGGTCGCGGGCCGG
>JBKJTM010000227.1:0-12299 GCA_046590805.1 Usitatibacter sp. | reverse complement strand
CATCGACTCGTTCACCAACGTCGCCTACGACCTGAATGGCGGGACGATGCTCCCCCGCACGACGCCCGCGACCTGCGGCACCGACAGCCCGATCGGCGGCCAGAACGGCTGGTACATGGACTTCGAGGGTGGGCGCGGCGAGCAGACGGTCACGTCGGCGGTGATCTTCGGCGGCACGGTGTTCTTCAGCACCAACCGCCCGATCGATACGGCGACGGGCGCGTGCGGCACCAACCTGGGCGAGGCGCGCGGCTATGCCGTGAACCTGCTGAACGCCTCGGGCGTGATCGGCACCGGCTCCCTCTGCGGCGGCGCCCGCTCGGGTGTGTTCACCGGCGGCGGCATCCCGCCCTCGCCGGTGGTCGGCGTGGTCCCGGTGCGGCAGCCCGACGGCACCACCAAGCCCACCAACGTGTTGATCGGCGGCATCAACCTGGAGACCGGGACGGGATCCCCGATTGGCGCCCAGGAGCCCAAGGTGCCCATCAAGCAGATCCGCTCGCGGGTCTACTGGTACCCGCAAGGCGACCGCTAGCCGCTAAGCACGCCAGCAGGGGCCGGGACGCAAGTCCCGGCCCCTTTCTTGTAGAATTGCGGGTTCCCGTGCTGTTGTAGCTCAGTTGGTA
The DNA here is from genome assembly GCA_046590805.1 of Usitatibacter sp. GTDB lineage: Bacteria > Pseudomonadota > Gammaproteobacteria > Burkholderiales > Usitatibacteraceae > Usitatibacter. The sequence goes on along the minus strand of JBKJTM010000227.1, from coordinate 11,673 downwards.
GAGCAACTGATTCGTAATCAGTAGGTCGGAGGTTCGACTCCTCTCAACAGCACCACTTTCCCGGTTCGTTCGGTGCCAGGGCGCAAGTCACTCGCCGCCCAGGCGCTCCGCGAGTCCCTCGAGCGCCAGCTCCCAGGTTGTCCACGCGGGATCGCTCTCGACCCGCACGGACGGATACCAGCGCGATTGGCCGTCGTCCCCCGGAGTCCAGTACGCGAATGGCGGCCAGCCGCGCAGGTAGACCACCTGCGTCGCCTTGCCGAGCGCCCCCGCCAGGTGGGCGGTCACGTTGCTCGAAGTGACCACGCGGTCGCAACATGCGATCGCCGCCGCGACGCCATCCAGGTCCTCGCGCAGGTCGAGGCCGTCGATCTGCACCAGCACGCCGGGATGCAGGCGCGAGAAGCGCTCGCGCTCCGCGGTCACGTCGCCGTATTGGAGGTCGAGGAGGCGAGCGCCGGTGGCGCGCGCGAGCGGCGCGAAATGCTCGAGCGGGATCGACTTGCGCTCGCCGAGCGCGCGCCGGCCGCCTTTCTGCAGGCTTCGCCAGGAGATCCCGATCACCCGCCCGCGCCCCAGTTGCTCGCGGCTCGCGGTCACCCGCCGCGCCTCCGGCGACAGCAGCGCCCGCGGCTGCGCGGAAAAACTCTCGCGGTCGGGCCGGAAGAGGCCGGGCAGGGAGCCGATGGGCAGTTCGAAGTCGCAGTCGGCGAACGCCTCTTCCGAGGACTCGGCGGAAACGAACTCGAAACGCGGCAGGCTGCGCCGGTATAGCGTCTCGAGGCGCGGGTCCACTTCCACCACGGCGCGCACCCCGCGCCGCTCGAGCTCCGGCAGCAGCGTCGAGAAGAGGATCTGGTCGCCGATGCCCTGCTCCGACCAGATCGCCACGCGCTTCGCGCGGCCGAGATCGCCGGCCTCGAGCCGCGGGATGTCGAAGCGCCGCGGCGCCGCCTGCGGCGGATGCGTCTCGAAGCGCCTCTCGTAGCCGCGCCAACCCTCGGCGAAGCGGTCCTCGCGCAGCGCGATCTGCGCCAGGCCGTACTCGGCGTCGGCGCTGCGCGGCTCGCTCGCCAGCGCGCGCAGGTACCAGTCGCGCGCCTCGCCAATGCGTCCGCGATCGAGCGCCACGCTCGCGCTGTTCACGATCGCCTCGGAGAAATCCGGCCGCACCGCGAGCGCCTGCGCGTAGATCTCGGCTGCGCCCTCGAGGTCGCCGCGATCCTTGAGGGTATTGCCCCAGTTGAGGAACGCCTCGACGAACTCCGGACGCAGCTGTATCGCGTGACGGTAGCGCGCGATCGCCTCCTCGTAGCGCTCCTCCTGCTGCAGCGCGAGTCCCAGGTTGTTGAGCGCCTCGGCGTTGCGTGGATCCACGGCCAGCGCCCGCTCGAAGCACTCGCCCGCCTCGGCGAGCCTGCCGGTCTCGCGCAGCACCACGCCCAGGTTATTGAGCGCGAAGGGATTGCGCGGCTCGCGCTCGAGCGCCGCAAGGAACGCGCGCTCGGCGGCGGCAGGCTCGCCCATCTCGAGCAGCAGCGCGCCCAGGTTGTAGTGCGCCGACGGGTTGCCCGGGTCGACCGCGAGAGCCGCCTCGTACGATGCGCGCGCGGCGGCATGGTCGCCGCGCTCCCGCAGGACATTGCCCAGGCCGGTGTGCGCTTCGGGTGACCGCGCCTCGATCGCCAGCGCTCGGCGGAAGGCGGCGAGAGCCTCCTCCAGGCGGCCCTGCCGCCGCAACAGGCTGCCGAGGTGGCAGAAGCCGGCATGGAAGCGCGGCTCGAGCATCACGGCGCGGCGCAGATCGCGCAGCGCGTCCTCGGTGCGGCCGGTCTCGGCGAGGATCTGGGCGCGATTGTTGAGGAACGCGGCGTTGCGCGGCGCGCGCTCGATCGACTTGTCGAGGAGCTCGAGGCCCTCGGCGCGGCCGGTGCGCGCCAGGATCAATCCCAGCAGGTGCAGCGCCTCTGCGTCGCCCGGCTTCCTCGCGAGGATCGCGCGCCACGCGGCCTCGGCCTCGGCGAGGCGACCCGCCTGGAATAGCCCCAGGGCTTGCGACTCAGGCGTCGAGAAGCTCATCGATGATCTCGAGGGCCCGCGGCCAGGTGTCGATCGTGGAATCGGTGACGATGCGCACCGACGGATACCAGAGGCAACGGCCGTCGGGGCCCGGCACCCAGTAGTGGAAGGGCGGGTTCGCCGCTAGGTAGTAGAGCAGCGCCGGCTTGCCGAGCGCGCCGGCGAAATGCGCCGTCACGTTGCTGCTGGTCACGATCACATCGCAGGCTTCGACCGCCGCGAGCACGCCTTCCAGGTCGTTGAAGAGATCGAGCTCCTCGAGGCGCATGAGCCGTCCGCCCGCTTGCGCGAAGCGCGCCCGCTCTTCGGCCGTGTCGCCGTATTGCAGGTCCAGCAGACGCAGGTCCGCACGCATCGAAATGGCCTTGAGCAGCTCCAGGTCGACGGACTTCTTGCGCTGCACGTAGCCGCGCGCGCGCGGCTGGAAGCTGCGCCACGAGATCCCGACCACCCGCGCGTCCGCGCAATGCAGCCGCGCGCGGTAGTCCGCGGCACGCTTCGCATCGGCGGTGAGCAGCGCGCGCGGCTGGCGCGTGAAGCTTTCCACCGACGGCCGCAGCAAGCCCGGCAGCGAGGCGATGGCGAGGTGGCGATCGCAACCGGCGAAGCGCTCGCCCGGCCCCTCCGGCGCCACCACTTGCCATTCGGGATGCGAGCGCTGGAAGGCATCGACCAGGCGCGGGTCGATCTCGAGCACGAAGCGCTCGCCGCGCTGCGCAAGCTCGGGAAGCAGCGTCGCGTAGAGCAGCTGGTCGCCCACGCCCTGCTCGCGCCAGATGGCGGTGCGGTGGCCCCGGCCGAGGTCGGAGCGCTCGAGGCGCGGCCAGGGAAACGCACGCGGCACCGCCACCGGCGGGGTGGTGTGATAACGCAGCTCGCACAGCTCCCAGCCCGACTCGAACTCGAAGCGGCAGAGGCGCGCGAGCCCCAGGTTATACGCGGCACGCGCATTGCGCGGGTCGGCCGCGACCGCACGCTCGTAAAGCGCCATGGCGTCCTCGCGGCGGCCCTGCTCCTGCAGCAGGTATCCCAGGTTGTTGATCGCGTCGCTGTGCGCGGGGCGCGCGGCGAGTGCGCTCTCGTAGTGCCGCATCGCGCCCTCGATGTCGCCCCGCTCATGGAGATGAAGTCCCAGGTTGCTGTGCGCATCGGCATGGTCGGGCTCGGCCGCGAGCACTGATTGGTAGCAGGCGAGCGCTTCCTCGCCCCGGCCCAAGGCCGCGTACGCGTTACCGAGATTGTTGCGCGCCTCGTGGAACGCGGGTTCGAGCTCGAGCGCCCGCGAGTGGCATCGCACCGCCTCGGCAAAGCGGTTGCGAGCGAAGTAGGCGATGCCGAGATTGTTCTGCACCGCGGCGGCATCGGGCTTCAGCGCCACCGCGCGCTCGAGGAGCGGGATCGCCTCGTCGACCCGGCCCGCCTCGCGCAGCGCCGTGCCGAAGTTCGAGTGGGCGTCGGCAAGGCCCGGGTCGTGGCGGATCGCCTGTGCGTAATGGGCGAGCGCCTCCTCGGCGCGGCCGCGGACCTTGAGCGCGTTGGCGAGGTTGTTGTGCGCGGCCGCGAACTGCGGCCGGATCGCGAGCGCCTTGCGGTAGCAGGCGATCGCCTCGTCGGTGCGCGCGCTCTCCTGGAACAGCAGCCCCAGGTTGTAGTGCGTCTCGGCATGCTCGGGCTTCAACGCGAGCGCTCGCCGGTAGGCGCGCTCCGCCGCTGCCTTGTCACCGAGCGCGGCGAACACGCCGCCCATCTGGTTCCACGCCGGGTGCAGGTCGGGCTTGAGGCGCACCGCCTCCTCGAGATCCTCGAGCGCCTCGCGCGGCCGGCCGAGCATCGAGAGCGCCTGCGCGCGGTTGTGCCTGAGCGACGGCGACGCGGGGCGCAGCCGCCGGGCGCGGTCGTACCACTGCAGCGCCTCGGCGAAGCGGCCTTGCGCCGACAGCACGCCGCCGAGGAGCTCTAACGCTTCCGGCGGCGCGCGATCGCCGGCGACCAGGACCCGCAGCACCTCCTCGGCCGGTGCCGCCTGGCCCGAGGAAAAGAGGTCCAACGCCTCCTGGAAAGGCGAGCGGGGCGCGCCGGGGGAAGCCATCAACGCAGGAAGAACCGGTACGCGGGGTTGCGCGACTCGTCGACGAAGTCGTAACCGAGGTCGCGCAGGAACCGGCGGAAGGCGCCGCGCTCGCGCACCGGCACCTGCAGGCCGACCAGCACGCGGCCGACATCGGCGCCCTGGTTGCGATAGTGGAAGAGCGTGATGTTCCAGCCCGAGCCCATGCGCGTGAGGAAGTTCATCAGCGCTCCCGGACGCTCGGGAAACTCGAAGCGGTAGAGCATCTCGTCGCCGGCGCCGGGCGTGCGCCCGCCCACCAGGTGGCGCACGTGGGTCTTCGCCATCTCGTTGTCGGAGAGATCCTCGGCGCGCATGCCCTTGCCGGCCAGGTGGGAGACCAGCTTGTGCGTTTCCTCGCGCCCGGAGACCGCGACGCCGATGAACACGTGCGCTTCCTTCGAAGGCGCGTAGCGGTAGTTGAACTCGGTCACGTTTCTCTTGCCGAGGAGCCCGCAGAGCGCGCGGAAGCTCCCCGGCCGCTCGGGGATGGTGACCGCGAGCACCGCCTCGCGATGCTCGCCGAGATCCGCGCGCTCGGCCACGAACCGCAGGCGGTCGAAGTTCATGTTCGCGCCGCCGGAGATCACGACGTAGGTGCGGTCGCGCGTGCGCCGGCGCTCCACCCAGCGCTTCACGCCCGCGAGCCCGAGGGCGCCGGCGGGCTCCACCACCGTGCGCGTGTCCTCGAACATGTCCTTGATCGCGGCGCAGATCTCGTCGGTATCCACCAGCACCATGTCGTCGACGAGGCTGCGGCAGATGCGAAACGTTTCGCGCCCGACCTGCTTCACCGCGACGCCGTCGGCGAACAGGTTCACGTGCGGCAGCGTCACGCGCCGGCCGGCGGCGAGCGAGCGCTCCATGGCGTTGGAATCCACCGGCTCCACGCCCACGATGCGCGTGCGCGGCGCGATCCGCTTCACGTAGGAGGCGATGCCCGCGATCAGCCCCCCGCCGCCCACCGGCACGAAGATGGCGTCGATCGGGTGCGAGCATTGCCGCAGGATCTCCACGCCGATCGTGCCCTGTCCGGCGATCACCAGCGGATCGTCGTAGGGGTGCACGAAGGTGAGCCGGTGGCGGCGCGCGAGCGCCTTGGCGTGCAGCGACGCCTCGTAGTAGCTGTCGCCGTGCAGCTCCACCTTGGCGCCGCGCGCGACGACCGCCGCCACCTTGATGCGCGGCGTGGTGACCGGCATCACGATCACCGCCGTGCTCCCGAGGCGCTGCGCGGCGAGCGCCACCCCCTGCGCATGGTTGCCGGCGCTCGCGCAGATCACGCCGCGCGCGAGCTGCGCGGGCGTGAGGCTCGCCATCTTGTTGTAGGCGCCGCGCAGCTTGAAGGAGAAGATCGGCTGCTTGTCCTCGCGTTTCAGCAGCACTTCGTTGCCGAGGCGGCGCGAGATCGCCGCGGCCAGCTCCAGCGGGCTCTCGATCGCCACGTCATAGACCTTGGCGGTGAGGATCTTCTCGAGGTAACCGTCATCACGCATAGCTTTCAAGAATAACTTATCCTCCCGCCATGGATGCCAACGAGCTGAAGAGGGCCGCGGCGCTCGCGGCGCTGCAGTACGTCGAGGACGACACCGTGGTCGGGGTCGGCACCGGCTCGACGGTGAATTTCTTCATCGACGCCCTCGCCTCGCGGTGCGCGCGCATCAAGGGCACCGTCGCGAGCTCGGAGGCGAGCGCCAGGCGCCTGCGCGACCTCCACATCCCGGTGCAGGATCTCAACAGCACCGACGGCTGCGACGTCTACGTGGACGGGGCCGACGAGGTGACCGAGCACCTGGCGATGATCAAGGGGGGTGGCGCGGCGCTCACGCGCGAGAAGATCGTGGCCGCGGCGAGCCGGAAATTCGTCTGCATCGCCGACCAGTCGAAGCTGGTCACGGTCCTCGGCAAGTTCCCGCTGCCGGTCGAGGTGATCCCGATGGCGAGGAGCTACGTCGGCCGGGAGCTGGTCAAGCTGGGCGGGATGCCGGAGCTGCGGCAGGGAGTCACCACCGACAACGGCAACCTGATCCTCGACGTCCGCGGGCTCACGATCATGAATCCCGTGGAACTGGAGACCGCGATCAACATGATCGCGGGCGTGGTCACCAACGGAATTTTTGCCCGCCGCCCGGCGGACGTGCTGCTGCTCGCGGGCGCAGGCGGGGTCCGCACCTTGAAGCGCTAGCGATCCCGCGCCTCGCCCCTACGCCTTGGGCACGTAACCCACGGCCTGGTCGGCGCCCTCGCCGAAGAAGTGCTTGCGCATCTGCTCCTCGAGGTACTTGCGCGCGCGCGGGTCGGAGAGATTCAGGCGGTTCTCGTTCACCAGCATCTTCTGCTGCTCGAGCCACGCCTTCCACGCCTCCTTCGAGACGCCTTCCCAGAGCCGCTTGCCGAGCTCGCCGGGATACGGGGGAGCGTCGAGGCCCTCGGCCTCGCGCTTCAGCTTGATGCAGTTCACCATGCGCGCCATGTGGTTCCCTCCTTACGTTTCCTTGAAGAACACCTTCGAGCGGCGATCGTAGTTGTAGAGGGCCGCCTTCCTCTCCGGCAGCCGCGCCGGATCCGATTCGGCGAAGCCGCGCTCGAGGAACCAGTGCGTGGTCCGCGTCGAGAGCACGAAGATCGACTTGAGCCCCATCGCCTTCGCCCGCGCTTCGGCGAAGGCGAGCAGCCTTTCGCCGCGGCCGCCGTCGCGGTAAAAGGGGTTCACGGCCAGGGCCGCGAGCTCCGCCATCTTCTGCTCCGGGAAAGGATAGAGCGCCGCGCTGCCGAGAATGTTCCCCTCGGACTCGAGCACGAAGAAGTGGCCGATCTCGCGCTCCAGCAGGTCGCGCTCGCGCTTCACCAGGATCCCCTGCTGCTCGAGGGGCTCGAGGACCTGCAGGATTCCCGGGATGTCCTCGACGGTCGCGGGACGGATCCGCTCCGGCGATTCCGGCGTGATCATCGTGCCGATGCCGTGGTGGGTAAATAGCTCGATCAGCAGGGCGCCATCGACATGGCGGCTGATGAGGTGCGCGCGCTTGACCCCGTTGGCGACCGCTTTCAGCGCGCACGGCAGGTAGATCTGCACGTCCAGCGCCAGGTTGTTGGCGGCGAGGAGGTCCGCCGTCTGCTTCACCGTGAGCTCGGAGATGAGCTTGCCCTTGGGGTCCAGCGCGCCCGCCGTCTCGGTGAGGAAGATCAGCTTGTCGGCCTTCAACGCGAGCGCGGTGGAGGTGGCGACGTCCTCCACGGTGCAGTTGAAGACGTCGCCGGTGGGCGAGAAGCCGATCGGCGAGATCAGCACCACCTCGTGGTCGTCGAGGCGCTTCCTGATGCCCTCGGCATCGATCTTGCGCACCTCGCCGGTATGCTTGAAGTCGATGCCGTTCACCACGCCGACGGGCTTGGCGGTGACGAAATTGCCCGAGGAGACGCGGATGTCGGCGCCCCACATGGGGCTGTTGGCGAGCTCCATGGAGAGCAGCGCCTCCATCTCCACCCGGACGATGCCGTTGGCCTCCTTCACGCACGCGAGCGCCCGCTCGTCGGTTACGCGTCGGTTCTGCTCGTAGCGCGGCTCCACGCCGTGCTGGCGCATCTGCTCCTCGATCTGCGGGCGCGTGCCGTGGACCAGCACCACGCGCACGTCCAGGCTCACGAGCACGTTGATGTCGTGCGTGAGCTGCTGGAACTCGCCGTCGGCCAGCACCTCGCCGCCGAAGGCGATCACGAACGTGGCCCCGCCCCAGCGGTGGATGTAGGGCGTGGCGGACCGGAACCACTTCACGAAGGCTTCGGTCTTGGGCGTCGGGTTCTTGGCCATGGCGCGCGATTCTACGTCAGAACCGGGGACGGACCCTGAACCCGTCAAAGGCGTGAACCAGGGTCCGTGCCCGAGCGGAAGTCGCCCCAGAGCGCGTGGATCGCCGCGAGCGCGGCGAGCGCGGCGGTCTCGGTGCGCAGGATCCGCGGACCGAGGCTCAGCGGCTCGCAACCGCGGGAGATCGCCAGGTCGCGCTCGCGCTCGGCGAGGCCCCCTTCCGGACCCACCAGGAGCTCGAAGGGCGCCTCGGGCACCGCGCGCGCGGCCAGGGGCGCGCCCTGCGGGTCGAGGAGCCAGCGCGGCGGGGCGGGGGTCGCGGCCATCCAGGTCATGAAGGGCAGCACCGGGCGCACGTCGGGCACCAGAGCCCGGCCGCTCTGCTCGCAGGCGGCGATCGCCACGCGACGCCAGTGGGCCTGGCGGCGCTCCGCGCGCTCGCCCGAGAGCCGCACCACGCTCCTCTCGCAGGTGACCGGCTGGATCCAGGCGATGCCGAGCTCGGTCGCCTTCTGGATGATCCAGTCCATCTTGTCCGCGGCCTCGGGCAGGCCCTGCACCAGCCCGACCACCAGGCGCGGCTCGGCGGCGGTTTCGCGCCACGCGCCCACCTTCACGTCGACGCGTCCACGGTCGATGCGCTGGATCGCCGCGTCGTACTGGCCGCCACGGCCGTCGAAGACCACCACGGCATCGCCCGCCTTGAGGCGCAGCGCCTTGGCGACGTGTTGCGCCGCTTCCGGCGCGAGGGAAAACTGCGCGCCGGGGCCGAGCGTCAGCTCACAGTGGATGCGCGGGATCGCCAATCAGTAGCTCATGCAGGCGGCGTTGAGAAGGCCCACGCCGAGCGAGAGCGATCCGAGGAAGAAGCCGGTCGAGCCCTTGTTCGCGGGAATGTCCAGGGCGAGCGAGGGAATCAGCAGCTTCACCACCACGAACGCGGCGAGCTGCACCAGCATCGCGATCGCGCCCCAGAGCGCCATGTCGAGCAGGTTCACGCTGTGCTGGATCGCGGCTGCGAGCGGCACGATGAAGCCCAGCAGCGACCCCGACAGGCTGAAGGAGGCCGCCATGTTGCCCTCGCGGATCAGCGCGATCTCGCGGTACGGCGTCACGCGGATGTAGATCGCGACGAAGGTTGCCAGGAGCGCCACGGCGACGGCGAGATAGAGGGCGAAATCGTCGAAGGTCGCGAAGGAATCGAATACTTGTCTCAAGGTCTTCTCCCGGTCAGGCGAAATAGTGCGGCACGAAGCGGCTGGTGTTGCGCGTGATGGGCGAGGCGTCCTCGCGAATGCCGATGCCGGCGGGCTCGTCGCCCACGACCCAGGCGCCGATCACGGTGTGGGCGCCGTCGAACTTCGGCAGCGCGTGGTACGCCTGCCAGATGAATCCCTCGGCGCCGTAGTCGCCGGGCGCCTCCACCGTGGTGCCGCCCGCGACGATCGACACGTTGGCGCCCTCGCGCGAGTAGAGCGGCTTCTTCACGTAGTCGGTGGCGAAGGCCCCGTCCTCGAAGCTCGCGGCGAGCAGGTTTGGATGCCCCGGGAACATCTCCCAGAGGAGCGGCAGGATCGCCTTGTTGGACAGCAGCATCTTCCACGCCGGCTCGATCATCGCCATGGCGCCGGCGAGCAGGTGCTGGCCGAAGGGCTCGCGCGCCAGCCACTCCCAGGGATAGAGCTTGAAGAGCGCCGCGATCGGCCGCTCCTCGAGGTCGACGAAGCGCTTGCCGTCCCAGCCGATGTCGGCGATGTCGATCGCGAGGGCCTTCAGCTCCGCCTGGATCGCGGTATCGCGCAGGTAGTCGAGCGTGCCCTGGTCCTCCGGGGCGTCGGCGTCGCCGGTGAAGTAGACGCGCCCGTCGGCGGGGAGACGGCCGCGCATCTCCTTCCAGCGCTCGATCAGCTTCTCGTGCAGCGAGTTGAACTGGTCGTGCTGCGGAAAGACGTCCTGCAGCCAGTACCACTGCATGACGCTCGCTTCCAGCAGCGCCGTCGGCGTGTCGGCGTTGTACTCGAGCATCCTGGGCTGGCCGGTACCGTCCCAGGAGAGGTCGAACCTGCCGTAGAGCGACTTGTCCTCATCGCGCCAGGAACGCTCGATCAGCGCGTGGAACGGCTCGGGAATGCGGAAGCGCTGGTACTCGCGCCGCGAGACGATGCGCTCTACCGCTTCGAGCGCGCGCTGGTGCAGTTCGGAGGTCGCCGCCTCGAGGGTGTCGATCTCGGCGGCGCTGAACCGGTAGCAGGCGCTCTCGTCCCAATAGACGCCGTCCATGGAGTGGAAATGGAAGCCGACCTCCTCGGCCTTCTGCTGCCAGCCGGGCCGGGGCGTGCGTGCCTCGCGCTTCATCGCGCTCAGCTCGACGCCGACGAACGGCTGGAGGAGCCGAATCCTCCCCGGCTCACGCTCGACGAGCCACCTCGGCTCACGCTCGACGAGCCGATCGAGCGCCCGCTCGACGCGCGGCTGGTCCAGGCAGAGCCGCTGCCGCCCGAGCGATAGCCGTACGCCGGCCCGTACCAGAAGCCCGTTCCGGCGTGGCGCTGCTCGGTGGCGGGCGAGCAATCCGCCGGCTTGTTGCCCCAGTCGGCAAGGCAGTCCTCGCGCGTCTTGTAGACATCGCGGCGCGCGTCGTCCTCGCTGCAGCCGGCGAGCGTGGTGAGGCCGATCAGCGCCAGGGTCACGCGGCCCGACGACTTGCGGAACTTCTTCAGCATCGCCCCTCCCAACCGAATTGGTACCAGGTTACATTTCGCCGATTTTTGGAAATGTAACCTGGTACCAATTGGTCAATCTACCGCACCAGCTCGCGGATGTAATTGGGCAGCGCGAAGACGGCCCGATGCACCTCGCCGTTGTAGTACTGCAGGTCGCCCACGCCGCGCGCGGCGAGGCGCCGATCCGCCTCCTCGGGCGCCAGCGCGCGCGGATCGAGGCCGATGGAGGCGCAGGCGAAGCCCCAGATCGAGCCGTACAGCGGGATGTGCACGAAATAAGTGGTGACCAGCGGAAAGACCTCGCGCAGGTTGGCGAGCGTCGAGCGCACGCGCGCCGCGTGCGAGAACGGCGAGCCGATGTGCAGCGTGAGCGCTCCCCCCTCGGCGAGCGCGTGCTTCACCAGGCCGAACGTCGCGGGCGAATAGAGCTCGACCGAGGGCCCCACCGGATCGGTCAAGTCCATCGAGACCAGGTCGTAGCGAACCTCGGTCCCGCGCAGGTAGGCGAGCCCGTCGCCCACCGTCACCTGGAGCCTCGCGTCGTCGAAGGCGCCGCGGTGCACCTTCGCGAACTGCGCCTTCGCCACCTCGATCACGCCGGGATCGAGTTCCACCATGTGCACGCGCTCGATGGTCGAGTGCTTGAGCAACTCCTCGGAGGAGCCGCCGTCGCCGCCGCCGATCACCAGCGCGCGGCGGGGATGCGGGTGGGCCACCGCCGCCGGGTGCACGAGGTTCTCGTGGTAGAAGAACTCGTCGCGCTCCGAGGTCATGTTGAAGCCGTCGAGGCGGAAGATGCGCCCCAGCTCCTCGGTCTCGTAGACCTCGAGCGACTGGTACGGCGTCTCGCGGCGCTCCAGCAGGCGGCCTTCGAAATAGACGCCGCTCGCGTCGTTCAGGCGCTCGAAGATCTTCTCGGACATGGGAAATTGGGCCCCGGCCTTCGCCGGGGCGAC
>JBKJTM010000149.1:0-2729 GCA_046590805.1 Usitatibacter sp. | reverse complement strand
CTGATCAGCGGGTCGTCGTCGACCAGCAGCAATCGCGGCTTGGTCACGTCCGTGCGCTCGGTCCCATCGCATCGATTATAGGGCGGGAGGATTGGTGCGAAGTGATAGAATTCGCTTCTCTTTTTCGCTCCCAAAATCCCCGCGTGTCCGAAACCCTGGTCGATGTCGACTCGGTGACATTTTCGTATGGCCGACGGTCGATCCTCAAGGGCGTCACGATGCGCGTCGAGCGCGGCCGCGTGGTGGCGATCATGGGCGGCAGCGGCAGCGGCAAGACGACCCTGCTGCGTCTCATCGGCGGGCAGCTGCGTCCCGGCAGCGGATCGATCCGGGTCGCCGGCGAAGCGGTGCACGAGCTGGGGCGCGAAGAGCTCTATCGCCTGCGCCGGCGCATGAGCATGCTGTTCCAGTTCGGCGCCCTGTTCACCGATCTCACCGTGTTCGAGAACGTGGCCTTCCCCTTGCGCGAGCACACCCAACTCCCCGAAACCATGATCCGCGACCTGGTGCTGATGAAGCTGGAGGCCGTCGGCCTCAGGGGCGCCCACCGCCTGCGGCCGGCAGAGCTCTCCGGCGGCATGGCGCGGCGCGCCGCGCTCGCGCGCGCGGTGGTGCTCGATCCGATGCTGGTGATGTACGACGAGCCCTTCGCCGGCCTGGACCCGATCGCCCTCGCCGTCGTGGGCCAGCTGATCCGCAAGCTGAACGACGCGCTCGGCGTTACCTCCATCGTCGTTTCGCACGACGTGTTCGAATGCTTGCAGATCGTGGACTACCTCTACTTCGTTTCCGATGGCCGGATTGTCGGCGAGGGCACGCCCGACGAGGTGCGCAACTCCACCGATCCCTTCGTGCGCCAGTTCGTGCACGGCGAGACCGACGGGCCGGTGCCGTTCCACTACGCCGCGCGCCCTTACCCGGTGGACGTCGGCTTCCCGCCCGGGGGCGCCAATGCTTGAGCGCACCAGCCGGCTGCTTTCGCGCCTCGGGTCGAACTTCATCGACACCATCTGGCGGATCGGCGTCACCGCGCGCTTCTTCACCATGGTGCTGTCGTCTTCCGGGACCAGCTTCAGCCGCTTCCGCCTGGTGGTGCGCGAGGTCTACTTCACCGGCGTGCTGTCGCTGGTGATCATCATCGTCTCGGGACTCTTCGTCGGCATGGTGCTGGGCCTGCAGGGCTACGAGACGCTGCAGAAATACGGCGCCACCGAATCGATCGGCGTGCTGGTGGCGCTCTCGCTGGTGCGCGAGCTGGGGCCGGTGGTTGCGGCGCTCCTCTTCGCCTCGCGCGCGGGAAGTGCCATCACCGCCGAGATCGGGCTGATGAAGACCACCGAGCAGCTGACGGCGATGGACATGATGGCGGTCTCGCCGATGGCGCGCGTGATCGCGCCGCGTTTCTGGGCCGGCGTGATCTCGATGCCGGTGCTGTCGCTGCTCTTTTCGGCGATGGGCGTCTTCGGCGGCTACCTGGTGGGCGTCGTGATCATCGGCGTCGACAACGGCGCCTTCTGGTCGCAGATGCAGGCGGCGGTGGACTTCCAGTATGATGTTTTGAACGGCTTGGTGAAGGCTTTCGTGTTCGGCATCGCCGTGAGCGTCATCGCCACCTTCCAGGGCTACGACGCGCCGCCGACCGCGGAAGGCGTCTCCCGGGCCACGACGCGAACCGTCGTCACCTCCGCCCTGGTGATCCTCGCCCTCGACCTGGTGCTCACCGCATTCATGCTGCGCGCCGACGACTAGACCAAACGACGAACATGGAAAGAACGACACTCGATCTCTGGTTCGGCGCCTTCGTGGCGGCCGGATTCGCCGCGCTCCTGGTGCTCGCGCTCAAGGTGGGCAACCTGGGCGCGGAGCGCGCCAAGGACACCTATCGCGTCGAGACGCGGTTCGACAACATCGGCGGCCTCAAGGTGCGCGGCCCGGTGAGGAGCGCCGGCGTGCTCGTGGGGCGCGTGGCCGACATCCATTTCGACAATGACAAGTACCAGGCGAGCGTGACGCTCGCCCTCGACAAGCGCTACGCGTTCCCGCGCGACACCACCGCTTCGATCCTCACCTCGGGGCTGCTCGGCGAGACCTACGTGGGCCTCGACGCCGGCGGGGACGACAAGAAGCTCGCCTCCGGCGACCGCATCACCATCACGCAGTCGGCGGTGGTGCTGGAAAAGCTGATCGGCCAGTTCCTGTTCAGCAAGGCGCAGGAAGAGCCGGCGGCGAAGGAAGCGCCGGCGGCGAAGAAGTAGTCCACCGGAACCGAGCTTCGCGCGTTTAGGTCGAACACGATCACCTCCCACAGGAAATCTCCCGATGCTTCGTTTCTTCGCAACATTGATTACCGCTTTCGTGCCGCTCCTGGCGAGCGCGCAGGAAGCCCCCGATGCGCTGGTGAAGCGCGTCACCGACGAGCTGCTCGCCGTCATCAAGACGGACAAGGAGCTTGCCGCCGGCAACCAGCGCAAGGTCGTGGAGATCGCCGAGGCCAAGGTCCTGCCTCATTTCGATTTCGCGCGCATGACGCGCCTGGCCGTCGGGCGCAACTGGCAGCAGGCGACGGACGCGCAGAAGGAGGCGCTGGTAAAGGAGTTCCGCACGATGCTGGTGCGCACCTATTCGTCCTCATTGAGCGCCTACCGCAACCAGACGATCGACGTGAAGCCGCTGAAGATGAGCCCGCAGGACAAGGAAGTCACCGTCAGGACCGCGGTCGTCCAGCAGGG
>JBKJTM010000131.1:0-4538 GCA_046590805.1 Usitatibacter sp. | reverse complement strand
GCACGCCGCCTCGCGTTCGCTCGCGCGCGAGCTGGGAAGCCGCGGAGTGACGGTCAACTGCGTGTCGCCCGGGATCATCGCGACACCGATGAGCGAGGGCGTGTTCGATGCCGAGCGCATCCGCGAGATGGTGCCACTGCAACGCGCCGGCGATCCCGGGGACGTGGCGGGCGTCGTGGCGTTCCTCGCCTCGGACGCCGCTTCCTACATCACCGGGCAAGTGGTGCCGGTGAACGGTGGGCTCGGCTGAGGCGCGGCCGGCCGGCTCAGCGCGCGTTGCGTGCCTTCCGCCAAAGGTTAAAGGGCAGCCGCACCACCGACTCCAGCACCAGCCGCGTGTGCATCCAGATGAGCAGGATGTTGTCGCGCAGGTAGTTGAAGTGGGAGACGCCGCCCTGGTCGGGGCGCAGGTACTTTACCGGCGCGGGGATGTTGATCGGCTTGAGTCCCCGCCAGACGAGGCGCACCGCGGCCTCCGGGTCGAAATCGAACCGGCGCATCCACGGCTGGCGCCGCATGACGGCTACGAGGTCGGCGATCGGATAGACGCGGAAACCGTAGAGCGTATCGGCGATGCCGCCGTTCAGCGTCTCGAGATCCGCCCACCAGTTGGAGATCTTGCGGCCCTGCACGCGGATGTTGGGCGCGCTCGAATCGAAAATCGGCACGCCCAGCACGATGGCGCGCGGCTCCGCGATCGAGCGGGCCATGAAATCGGGGATGCACACGCCCGGGTGCTGCCCGTCGGAATCCATGGTGAGCGCGTGGCTGAAACCTTCCGCGGCCGCATCCGTGATGCCGCGCAGCACCGCGCTGCCCTTGCCGACGTTCCGCGGCAACACGATCACCCGCAAATCGGGATCGCCCCTGGCGAGCTCCACCAGTTTCTCCGCGGTGCCGTCGGTGCTGCCGTCGACGACGACCCATACGGGGGCCCAATGGGCGCGCGCGTCGTGCACCGTCTCGAAGACCTTCGGGCCCGGGTTGTAGCTCGGGATCAGCACCAGGTGGGTAGTGGAGCGCACCGGCGCGCGCGGGTCGTTCACCGGACCTGGTCCCCGAAGGGATTGACGGTCACGCGCCGAGCGGACTGCGCGAAGATCCACGAGATGCCGATGCCGCCCGCGGCATAGCGCTTCGAGGTTACCAATGGGCTGTCCTCGAAGGCCGCGCCGCGCAGCGTGTCGTAGCGCGCGAAGCCGCCGATCCAGAATTTCGGGAAGCGCTTCGACAGCGCCACGATGAATTGCGCCCCCGCGTAGCCGCTGGCCGGCTCGTACGCGGGGCGCTGCGCGGTGGCGAACTCGCGCGGCACCGAATAGAAGTGGCGGTTGTAGCGCGAGTCGGTGAATACCGGGCCGGCGAGCATGCCGAGGTTCCATCCCGTGAGCCCCGCGGGATCGTGGATGTCCACGTTCAGGTGCGGGAAGAACTGGATGCCGATGTAACGTGGGTCGGAAGCGATCGTCACCGCGCCGCGCACCGGCAGGCGCAGGTCGAGCTTTGCGCGTCGGTCGGGCGCGCGCCACAGGTTCACGTCGAGCGACGGCCCGAGCTCGATCGAGGGCTTGAGGTCGGGCATCCCCTCGCGCACCGGGCTTTCCGAGCTGTCGACCGGAAGCGACGCGCCGACGCTCAAATTCAGGTCCATGCGATCGGTCCTGAAGAAGACGCCGCGCATCCCGTGCCGGTCCGCCTTGAAGAAGTCACCGCGGTAGGCGATGTAGGGCGAGGGAAGCGCGTATGTCTTTCCGTGGTCCGAACCGCGGTAGTCGGGGAAATGAACCCCCGCGACGCCGATGCCGGCCTCCCACAGGGGCTCTTCGCGCGCCAGGGCGGGCGATGAGCCGAGGGCCCAGGCCGCGGCGATCGCGGCGATACGTCTTGCGTGGCGCATTTTCAGCTGCATGGAGTGACGACATTGTAATGTAGTATCGAATCGATTCTTCATCTGTTCCGGAGCGCCCGCGTTGATCGAAAAGTCCCCGGCATCGCCCGACAAAGGGCGAGCGCCGATCGCGGTCCTGCCGCAGTACTGGCAGGACGAGCCCGGCCGGCGCAAGTACGTCGACCGCCTGTTCGACGACACCGCCGGCGAATACGACTTCGTCGAGCGCCTCCTCGGCTTCGGGCGCGGCCCCGGCTACCGACGCGATGCGCTGCTGCGCGCGGGCCTGGCGCCGGGCATGAAGGTGCTCGATGTTGCCACCGGCACGGGTCTCGTGGCGCGCGAGGCGCTCGCGATCGTGGGACAGGCAGGCTCGGTCACCGGCATCGATCCGAGCGCCGGCATGCTCGAGCAGGCGCGGACGTTGGATTTCCTGATGGTGCGAGGGTTCGGCGAGCGTCTTCCCTTTCGCGACGCGAGCTTCGACTTCGTGAGCATGGGATACGCGCTTCGCCACGTAGCGGACCTCGCAGGCCTGTTTGCAGAGATGAAGCGCGTACTGAAGCCCGGAGGCACGGCCTGCGTCCTCGAGCTCACGCGGCCGCGTAACGCGACCGTGGCCACGTCGCTCAGGATCTACATGACGCGCATCGTCCCGGCGCTCGCGCGTGTCGCGGGCCGCCCCGGCGCGGGCGAGCTGATGCGCTTCTACTGGGACACCATCGACGCTTGCGTGCAGCCGCACGCGGTACTCGCCGCGATGCGGTCCGCGGGCTTCGAGCGCCCGCAGCGCGCCACGGCGTTGCGCATGTTCTCGGACTACACCGCGCGCGCCTGAAGGTCCGCGGGACTCTCTGAGCGTCCGCTTCGGGTCGCTATGCAAAGCTATCCATAGCGGCCAGCAGCGGAAGTAGGCCTGAGGCGTCTGGAGGAGCGCTCAACGGGCCTTGCCGATTGCCACTACCGACTCCAATAATATATACTTGAACATATATATTGTTGGAGCCATCCTGTGAAGACTGCAAAGCTGTTCAAGAATGGCGAGAGCCAGGCGGTGCGCCTGCCAAAAGAGTTCCGGTTCGACGGAAACGAGGTCTTCATCAAACGCGCGGGTAACGCGATTGTGTTGTTTCCGAAGGCAAAGTCCTGGGATCCTCTTCTCAAGAGCCTCGACAAGTTCCCAGCAGACTTCATGACTGATCGGGAGCAGCCCGATAAGGCCGAGCAGAGGGAAGCTCTCGAATGAAGTGGATGTTGGATACCGACACTTGCATCGCAATCATCAAGAAACACCCGGGCGCGCTCAAGAAGCTGCGTGGAAAGTCCATCGGGCAGGTGGGCATTTCTGCGATTACTCTGGGCGAACTTGCATTTGGAGCTGCGAAGAGCAATCGCCCGGTTGATGCCAATGCCGCGCTGGGCGATTTTCTGCTTGCCCTTGAGGTTGCTCCCTTCAATGAGCATGCCGCCATGCACTACGGGCCCATTCGTGCGTCACTTGCGCGCCGTGGTAGAACAATCGGACCGCTAGACACGCTCATTGCCAGCCACGCCCAAGCCATCGAGGTAATTCTGGTTACGCACAACACCCGTGAATTTGGCCGAGGAGAGGGGCTGCGAGTCGAAGACTGGCTCTGACCTGATCGGCGCGCGCGCAGCTTGCGGCAGCGCGTCCATGGAATAATGCCCCATGGCCATCGACATCGACCGCATCGACCACATCGTCCTCACCGTCTTCGACATCGAGCGCACGATCGCTTTCTACTCGCGCGTACTCGGCATGGAGCCGGTGACCTTCGCCGGCGGGCGCCGCGGGCTCGCCTTCGGGCGGCAGAAGCTGAACCTGCACCAGGCGGGGCGCGAGTTCGAGCCCAAGGCGCTCGCGCCGGCACCCGGCGCCATAGACCTCTGCTTCGTCGCCTCGACCGCGCTGGAGGAGGTGATCGAGGCGCTGAAGGAAAACGGTGTCGTGATCATCGAGGGGCCGGTGGACAGGACCGGCGCCCTGGGACCGATGAAGTCGGTGTATTTCCGCGACCCGGACGGCAACCTGATCGAAGTGTCCAACTACCCCGCATGAGCGCCTCCGCCCCGCCCCCCGACGCCACCGACCTCGCCGCGCTTCGCACCGACTACTCGCTGAAGACGCTCGACGAGCGGCAGGTGGATCGCGACCCGCTGAAGCAGTTCGGCGTGTGGATGGTGGAAGCGATCCACGCCAAGGTGCCCGAGCCCACCGCGATGAACCTTTCCACCGTGGACGCCGCCGGACGTCCCTCGGGCCGCATCGTGCTGCTGAAAGGCGTCGATCCGCGCGGCTTCGTCTTCTTCACCAACTACGCGAGCCGCAAGGGATGCGACCTCACCGCGCGCCCCGTGGCCGCGCTCACCTTCATGTGGAAGGAGCTCGAGCGCCAGGTGCGCATCGAGGGCGCGGTCGAGAAGGTGAGCGGCGCGGAATCCGATGCTTACTACGAGACCCGGCCGCTGGGATCGCGCATCGGCGCCTGGGCCTCGCCCCAGAGCGAGACGATCGAGAGCCGCGCGTGGCTGGAGGCGCGCTGGGCGACGCTCTCCAGCCACGCGCGGCTCTCGATCGTCTCGCTCTGGGGCGAGGCCCAGGCGCCGATGCGCGATCCCAGCGGCCGGG
>JBKJTM010000032.1:0-5876 GCA_046590805.1 Usitatibacter sp. | reverse complement strand
GCACGCTGAACCGCGGCACCGCGCAGGACGTGGGCGTGACCCGGGTCGGCAGCGACAACTGGATCATGGCCTACTGCCACGTGGCCCACGATTGCCAGGTGGGCGACCACACGGTGTTCGCCAACCACGCCACCCTCGCGGGCCACGTGCACATCGGCGACCACACCATCCTGGGCGGCTTCGTCGGCGTGCACCAGTTCGTGAAGGTCGGCGCCCACGTGATGGCCGGGATCTCCACCGTGATCACCCAGGACGTGCCGCCGTACCTCATCGTCGCCGGGCAGCCGTGCGCGCCGCACGGCATCAACTCCGAGGGTCTCAGGCGCCGCGGCTTCAGCCCCGAAGCCCTCGCGGCGCTGAAACGCGCCTACCGCACGCTCTACAAGTCGGGCCTCACCTTCGCCCAGGCGCGCGAGCAGCTCGCGCGCGAGGCGGCAGACGCTCCGGAAATCGCCCTGCTCGCGGAATTCCTCGCCGCCTCGACCCGCGGCATCGTCAGGTGAGGATCGCGCTCGTCGCGGGGGAAGCGTCGGGCGATCTTCTCGGCGCGGCGCTCATCCGGGCGCTGCGGCAGCGCTGGGACGGCCTCGAGTTCTACGGCATCGCCGGGCCGAAGATGATGGCCGAGGGCGCGCGCTCCCTCTACCCGATGGAGAAGCTCTCGGTGCGCGGCTATGTCGAGGTGCTGAAGAGCCTCTCGGAGATTCTCGCCATCCGCCGCGGCATCGCGCGCACGCTGCGCGACGATCCGCCCGGACTCTTCATCGGCATCGACGCGCCGGACTTCAACCTCGGGCTGGAGGCGAAGCTCAAGGCCGCCGGCATCCCCACCGTCCACTACGTGAGCCCCTCGGTGTGGGCGTGGCGGCCGGAGCGGATCGCCGCCATCGGGCGATCCGTCGACCGCATGCTGGTGATGTTCCCCTTCGAGGCGCCGCTCTACGAGAAGGCGGACATCCCCGCGAGCTATGTGGGCCACCCGCTCGCCGACGCCATGCCGCTCGAGCCCGACCGGGCGGAGGCGCGCGCGCAGTTGCGCCTGGGGACCGCGACCGTCCCGGTGGCGCTCCTGCCCGGCAGCCGCATGAGCGAGCTCGAGCTGCACGCCGACCTCTTCATCGATACCGCCGCCGAGCTCCATCGCCGCCGGCCGGAGCTGCGCTTCTTCGTGCCGCTCGCCACGCGCGAGACGCGCGACTACTTCGAGACGCGCCTCTACGTGAAGGAGGCGCGCGAGCTGCCGATCAAGATCCTCTTCGGCCACGCGCGCCTGGCGCTCTATTCGGCCGAGGCCGCGATCGTCGCGAGCGGCACGGCGACGCTGGAGGCGGCGCTGGCGCGCTGCCCGATGGTGATCACCTACCGCCTCTCGCCGCTCACCTACAGGATGGTTCGCAGGAAGGCGCTGCTGCCGTACTTCGGCCTGCCCAACATCCTCGCCGGAGAGTTCATCGTCCCGGAGCTCTTGCAGGAGGACGCGACCCCTGCCAATCTGGCGCAGGCGCTCGGCAACTGGCTGGACAACAAGGGGGCGCGCGAGCGGCTGCAGGAGCGGTTTGGCGAACTGCACGCGAGCCTCGCCTGCGGGCACGACGAGCGCCTGCGCCAGGCGCTGGCACCATTCCTCACGAGGGCAACCGACCATGCGGCGCTTCGCGACGACCCAGGTCTCCACCGCGCTGCTGTGCGGGGTTGACGAGGCGGGCCGCGGCCCGCTCGCCGGCGCGGTCTTCGCCGCCGCCGTGGTGCTCCACCCCGGACGCCCGCTCGAGGGGCTGGCGGATTCAAAGGTGCTCACCGCCAGGGTCCGCGAGGAGCTATCGCTCCGCATCCGCACCGAAGCCCTGGCCTGGGCGATCGCTTCGGCGAGCGTCGAGGAGATCGATCGCATCAACATCCTGCGCGCCAGCCTCCTCGCCATGAAGCGCGCCGTCGAAAGCCTCGGCATGGATCCGGAGGAGGTCTGCGTCGACGGCAACCAGGTGCCGGCTATCGCGTACAAGTGCCGGGCGATCGTCGGGGGCGACCGGCTGGTCGCGGCGATCTCGGCGGCCTCGATCCTCGCCAAGGTGGCGCGGGATGCGGAGATGGTGTCGATGGACGAGCGCTATCCCGGTTACGGCTTCGCCGGGCACAAGGGCTACGGCAGCCCGGAGCACCTCGCCGCGCTGCGGCAACGCGGCCCCTGCGAGATCCACCGGCGCAGCTTCGAGCCGGTGCACGCGCTGCTGCAGGCGGACTTGCCCTTCTGATGAAGACCGTCGCATCCCGCGACAACGCCGCCTACAAGGCGATGGCGCGGCTGGTGGCCAACGCGTCGGAGCGGAAGAAGCGCGGGCTCGCGATCCTGGATGGCGCGCACCTGCTCGCGGCCTTCCTCGATGCCGGCGGCAAGCCCGGCCAGGTGATGGTGAGCCGCGCGGGCCTCGACAACGTGGAAGTGGCGGCCCTGGTCGGGCGCAGCCACCCGGCGCCGGTGACGCTGCTCGCCGAGAGTCTCTTCGATTCGCTCTCGAGCGTGGAGTCGTCGACCGGCGTCATCGCCTGCGTGGAGGTGCCCGTGTCGCGGCCCGCACCTCCCGACGCGCGGCTGGTGCTGCTGCTCGAGGACATCCAGGACCCGGGCAACGTCGGCACCCTGCTGCGGAGCGCGGCCGCCGCGGGCGCGGACCACGTGCTGCTCTCGCCGTCCTCGGCCTTCGCATGGTCGCCGAAGGTCTTGCGCGCCGCGATGGGCGCCCATTTCGCGACCAACGTGGTCGAGCGCGCCGACCTGGCGGCATACCTTTCCGCCTTCCGCGGCACCAGCGTCGCGCTCGCGGGCGAGGCGCGGCAAACGCTCTACGAGATCGATCTCTCGGGCCCGGTCGCCGTCGTGGTCGGCAACGAGGGATCCGGGATTTCCCAGGCGCTGCAGCGCGCGAGCAAGGTCCGCGCGCGCATTCCCATGGCCGGCCGGATGGAATCGCTCAACGCGGCCGCCGCCGGCACCATCGCGATTTTCGAGGCTGTGAGGCAACGAAGCGGGGACGGTCCCCAAACGCCGAGCCGGGGTCAGACCCCGAACCCGGCAAACTCCGGAACCGGGGTCTGACCCCATGAGTCGGAGACCAACCTCATGAAAACTCCAGTCCGCCAATACCGCTATTTCGAGTTCGTCATGGCGGCGTTCGTGGTGATCCTCGTCTGCTCCAACCTGATCGGCCCGGCCAAGATCGCGCAAGTGGACCTGCCGGTCGTGGGCCTGCTCACCTTCGGCGCCGGCGTGCTCTTCTTCCCGATCTCGTACGTCTTCGGCGACATCCTCACCGAGGTCTACGGCTACGCCCGCAGCCGGCGCGTGATCTGGGCGGGATTCGTGGCCCTCTTCTTCGCCTCCTTCATGGCGTGGGTCGTGGTGAGCCTGCCGCCGGCGCCTTTCTGGAAGCACCAGGCGGCCTACGAGGTGGCGTTCGGCGCCGCGTGGCGCATCTCGGCTGCCTCGATGGTGGCGTACTTCTGCGGCGAGTTCGTGAACTCCTTCGTGCTCGCCAAGATGAAGATCGCGACCCGCGGGCGCTGGCTCTGGTCGCGCACCATCGGCTCGACCCTTTTCGGCGAGGCGGTGGACTCGGCGCTCTTCTACCCGCTCGCCTTCTATGGCACCGGGATCATTCCCGACGACAAGCTGCCGATGGTGATGCTGGCGCAATTCGTGGCCAAGGTGGCTGTCGAAGTGCTGTTCACGCCGCTCACCTACCTGATCGTGGGGTGGCTGAAGCGCGCCGAGCAGGAGGACTACTACGATCGCGACACCCGCTTCACGCCTTTCACGCTGAAGGTATGACCAAGAAAACCCTGGTAGCGGCAGCACTCCTCGCGCTCGCGGCCCTCGACCTCGCGGCACAGCCCGCGCGTCCCAGGGTGGGCCTCGTCCTCGGCGGCGGCGGCGCGCGCGGCGGCGCCCACCTCGGCGTCCTCGCGGTGCTGGAAGAGATGCGCATCCCGATCGACTGCGTCGCCGGCACCAGCATGGGGGCGCTGGTGGGCGGCGCGTATGCCGCCGGCGTCTCGCCCGCGGACATCATCGACCTGGTCGGCAAGACCGACTGGACCACGATGTTCGACGACTCCGCCGGCCGCGAGTCGGTGAACGTCCGCAGGAAGGAGCTGGACGACCGCTTCTACTCGGGCGTCGAGTTCGGCGTATCCCGCGATGGCCTGCGGTTTCGCGAAGGCGCGGTGGCGGGCGAGAAGCTGAAGCTCTTCTTCAACCAGCTGGTCCGCGCCGACCTGGGCGACCGTCCCATCGACGAGCTGGCGATGCCACTGGCCATCATCGCGACCGACATCGGCACCGGCGAGCGCGTCGCCATTCGCGAGGGCAACCTCACCTCCGCCATGCGCGCCAGCATGTCGGTGCCCGGCCTGATGGTGCCGGTGCTGCGCGACGGGAGGAAGCTCGTCGACGGCGGCCTCACCGATAACCTGCCGGTGGCCGAGGCGCGCGAGCTTTGCCAGCCCGACCTGCTGATCGTCGTGAACGTGGGCTCGCCGCTCTTCAAGCCCGGCGAGGTGACCGGGCTCGCGAGCGTGCTGGGACAGGTCGTGAACCTCCTCACCGAGCAGAACGTGGCGCGCTCGATGGGTCTCCTCAAACCCGGAGACATCTACATCCGCCCGGAGCTGGGCGACATCACCTCGACCGGGTTCACGCGCCAGATCGACGCCGCCGCCGAGGGCCGCACGGCCACGCTCGCCGCCGCCGAGGAGCTGAAACGCCTGTCGCTGCCGCCCCCCGAGTACGCCGCGTACCAGCAGCGCGTGCGGCTGTCGACCGCGCAGCCGCCGCCGATCGTCGACCAGGTCGCGATCGAGGGCACGCGCTTCGTGAGCCCCGGCACCATCCGCCGCGGCATCTCGCAGCGCGAAGGCGAGCGCCTCGACGCGCCCAAGCTCGCCATCGACCTGGTGCGCGAGTTCAACCACGGCGACCTGCACTCGCTCGACTACAACGTGGTGCGCGAGCGCGATCGCACCATCCTGCGCATCACGCCGGTGGAGAAGCCCTGGGGCCCGGACTACCTGCGCTTCGGCCTGAACCTCGCCTCGGACTTCAGGAGCGAGTCGTCGTACAACTTCCGCTCGCTCTTCCGCAGCACCTGGATCAACCGCCTCGGCGGGGAGTGGCTGGTGGGCGCGCAGATCGGAGCCGAGCAGAGGATCTCGACCGAGTTCTACCAGCCGCTGGATCTCAGGCACGCGAGCTTCGTGCGTCCCTTCGGCTCGGCGTCGCTGGAGAAGGTGCCGATCTATTTCGGCGGCGATCGCGTCGCGGAGTACCGGGTGCAGCAGAACCGCGCCGGCTTCGAGACCGGCGTGAACCTCGGCGTGCACGGGCAGTTCACGCTCGGCTGGGTCGAGCGGCGCATCGGCGCGGTGCTCGACACCGGGCCGGATTCGTTCTTCAACGTGACCGAGCGCCTGGGCGGGCCGATCGCGGCAGTCAACATCGACACCTATGACCAGCCGTTCTTCCCCAAGCGCGGCATCAAGCTCGACTTCACCCATTTCGACGCTGTGCGCGTGAGCGGCGGCGCCGAGTATTCGAGGAGCGAGGCGCGCTTCGGCGCCGCCTATTCGCTCGGCAACTGGGTGGTGCTCGCGGGCCTCGAGGGCGGCACCGCGCTGAAAGGCGTGCTGCCGCTGGGCGACGCATTCACCCTTGGCGGGCCGCGGCGGCTGTCGGGCTTCGCCAACGACCAGATGCGCGGCAGCGACTATGCCTTCGGCCGCCTCGAGGGCCAGTACCGGCTCAACTTCGCCTCGCCCTTGTACGGGCTCACGCTCATCGCCGGCGTCGTGGCCGAGGCCGGGCGGATGGACAAGCTGATCAC
>JBKJTM010000143.1:0-33210 GCA_046590805.1 Usitatibacter sp. | reverse complement strand
CAGCCTTCGCGCAGGGGAGCAATCCCAACAGCCGCGGCAGTGCCGACCGCGACCCGTTCGGCGCCGGCTCGGTCACCGCCGGCCCGCGCAGCACCGACCTCGGCAGCAACGCCTTCGGCCAGAGCGGCCTCGGCCGCGCGACGCCGCGGACCACCGTCGTGTCGGTCACGCCGGTGCCCGAGCCGAGCCAGTGGGCGATGATGCTCGCCGGCCTGGGCCTGGTCGGCTGGATGGTGCGCCGCAATACCAAGCATCGCTCGTAGCCTTTCTTCCTCGACATTTTCGATTACCGCCGACCCGGCGGAGGACCCGGTCTTGCCGGCTGAAACACGACACAGCACCCAGGAGACGCACATGAATACCCGCCTCGCCAAATCGCTCTTCCTCCTCGTCGCTGCCATTCCTACGGCCGGCTTCGCCCAGGCTCCCCAGGCAGCGCGGGTAACCCCGGTCGCCGCCAAGTCCACGCCGGCCGCGATGCCGCCGCAGCCGATCGCCGCGATGCCCGCGGCCGCCCAGCCCTCGGAATTCAAGCTCGAGTCGCTCGGCATGGGCGACATGGTGCGCATCAGCGTCTTCCGCAACCCCGAGCTCACCACCGAGGCGCGCGTCTCCGAGCGAGGCACCATCATGTTCCCGCTGATCGGCGAGCTGCCGGTCTCCGGCCTCACGCCGACCGAAGTCGGCAACCGCATCTCCGAGAAGCTGCGCGCCGGCAAGTACGTGGTGAACCCGGAGGTGACGGTGGTGATCGCGCAGGTCAACAGCCGCCAGGTCTCGGTGCTCGGCAACGTGCAGAAGCCGGGCCGCTACCCGCTCGATTCGACCACCGCCAGGGTGACCGACCTGCTCGCGCTCGCCGGCGGCATCGCCCCCACGGGCGACGACCGCATCACCGTGATGAGCACGCGCGACGGCAAGACGCTGCGCCACGACATCGACCTCGCGGCGATGATCCGCAGCGGCGACCTGTCGAAGAACATCGAGCTCGCCGCCGGCGACACCATCTACGTCGGCCGCGCACCGATGGTCTACGTGACGGGCGAAGTGACCCGCGCCGGCGCCTACCGCGTCGAAAAGGACATGACCGTGATGCAGGCGATCGCGCTGGGCGGCGGCATCACCCCGCGCGGCACCGAGCGCGGCATCCGCATCCACCGCAAGAACGGCGACGGCCAGATCAATCGCGTGGAAGCCCGCCTCACCGATCCCGTCCAGACCGACGACGTGATCTTCGTGCGCGAAAGCCTCTTCTGAGGACCGCGCCCGCAATGACTTCCAGGATAGCCAAATGAACATCCATCAGTTCCTGCTCGCGGTGAAGGGGCGCCTCTGGGTCTTCCTGTCGCTGCTCGTGGCGACGGTGGTGGCCGCGGTCCTGGTCACGCTCCTCATGCCCAAGACCTACGAGGCCACCGCCTCGATCCTGGTCGACAACCGCGACGAGCAGTCGATCAACGGCACCATGGCGTCGAACCGCGACCGCACCGGCTTCATGCAGACGCAGCTCGACATCATCAGCAGCATGGAAGTCGCGCGCCGCGTGGTTCGCGACCTGAAGCTCGCCGAGAGCGCCAACGTGAAGGCCGCCTTCGCCGAAGCCGGCGGCCGCGGCTCGATCGAGGAGTGGGTCGCCGGCGGCGTGCTGGCGGGCCTCAAGGTCTCGAGCTCGCAGTCGAGCGTCATCTCCCTCACCTACGGCGCGGGCGATCCCCGCACCGCGGCCGACGTCGCCAACGCGTTCGCCAAGGCGTACATGGACACCACGCTGCACCTGCGCACCGAGCCCAGCCGCCAGGCGACCGGCTGGTTCGAGGAGCAGCTCGGCGGCCTGCGCAAGGCGTTCGAGGAGTCCCAGGGCAAGCTCGCCGCCTACCAGCGCGAGAAGGGCATCATCGTCTCCGACGAGCGCCTCGACATCGAGAACGCCCGCCTGAACGAGCTCTCCACGCAAGCGCTCGTGGCGCAGAACCTGACCTTCGATGCGTCGTCGCGTTCGGGCACGGCTTCCAGCCGCGGTGCCGGCTCGATGCCGGAAGTCCTCGCCAATCCGCTGGTGCAGTCGCTCAAAGGCGAGGTGCTGCGCGCCGAGTCCAAGCTCGCGGAGCTCTCCACGCGCCTGGGCCCCAACCATCCGCAGTACCAGCAGCAGGCTTCCGAGATCGCCGCGCTCCGCTCACGCCTGGGCGGGGAGATGGGCAGCATCGTCGCCGGCTCCCAGCAGGCGACCGCGCAGAGCCGCGCGCGCGAAATCCAGCTCACCGCCGCGCTCGACGCGCAGCGCAAGAAAGTGGTGGAGCTGCGCGATGCGCGCAACCAGTCGCTGGTGCTGCAACGCGACGTCGACACCGCGCAGAAGGCCTACGAGGCAGCGCTCGCCCGCTACCTGGTTAACAAGGTGGAGAGCGGCGCGCGCTCGACCAACGTGACGGTGCTCAACCCCGCCGCCGAGCCGATGCGCCATTCGAAGCCGAAGACGTTCCTCAACATCATCCTCGGCTTCGTGGTCGGCACGGTGCTGGGCCTGGGCGCGGTGTTCCTGATGGAGCTCCTCGACCGCCGCGTGCGCTCGGGCGACGACCTCGAGAACGGCCTCGACGCGCCGTTGCTGGGAACGCTGCACGCCTGGAAGCCCTCGCATCTCCTCGGCGGCAATTCCGGGGGTCCCGGCGGCGCCCGCGCGCTGCCGAGCCCGGTGTAACGAACAGAGGAACCTGAAATGAGCCTGCATTCCGAGAACGTCCTCCCCATCGAGCAGCACCGTGCCGGAGGCCTGGTGCGCTCCGAGCGCACCATCGGTGCCATCCTGATGGATGAGGGCAAGCTCACTCCCAAGGAGATCGAGCGCGTCCTCGAGCGCCAGCGCGCCGACAAGGTCCGGTTCGGCGAGGCGGCGGTGCGCCTCGGCCTCATCACCGAGGACGACGTCCGCTTCGCGCTCGCCAAGCAGTACGACATGCCGCACTTCACGCCTTCCTCGGAAGGCCCCAGCCGCGAGCTGGTGGCGGCGTTCGCGCCCTTCCATCCGCGCACCGAGGAGATGCGCGCGCTGCGCACCCAGCTCCTCATCCGCTGGTACAACCCGGAGCAGGGCAGGAAGTCGCTGGTGGTCGCGAGCCCGGAGCGCGGCGAGGGCCGCAGCTACGTCGCCGCCAACCTGGCGATCGTTTTCTCGCAGCTTGGCGCGCGCACGCTGTTGGTCGACGCCGACCTGAGGAAGCCTCGCCAGCACAAGATCTTCGGCCTTCCCGAAGGACACGGCCTGTCGAGCCTGCTCGCCGGGCGCTCCGAGCACACCGCCACCTTCCCGGTGCCGGGCCTGAACCGCCTGTCGGTGCTGCCCGCCGGCCCGCTGCCGCCGAATCCGCAGGAGCTGCTGTCGCGGCCGGTGTTCAACTCCTTCATGAAGGACCTGCAGGGCATCTATGACGTAGTCATCATCGACACGCCGCCGACGCGCCACTACGCCGATGCGCAGAGCGTGACCTTCCGCGCCGGCGACGCGCTGGTCGTCGCACGCAAGAACCACACCGCCGTCGCCCTCACCCAGAAGACGATCCGCGAGCTCGCCGGAACCGGCGCTCGCGTGGTGGGTACCGTCGTCAACGAGTACTGAGCCCCGGGACCGCCATGTCGACGGTCCTCCAGGAGCGCTCTGCAGCGCGCGCCGATCCGGCACGCTGGCTGCCCTGGGTCGCGATCCTCCTCGGCCTCGCCGCGCTTTACGTTCCGACCGGCATCGATCTCGCGCGCGGCCTGTGGCGTGACGATGCCTATTCGCACGGGCCGGTCATCGCCGCGGTGTTCGCCTGGCTCGTGTGGCGCTCGCGCGGCGCGCTCCTCGACGATTCGTTCGCGCCAGCCGCCGTTGCCGGAGCGGTGACGCTCCTCTTCGGCCTCGCGCTCTACCTGCTCGGGCGCACCCAGTCGCTGATGGTGTTCGAGGCCGCCTCCCTGATCCCGGTCGCGGCCGGCGCGGTCCTGATGCTGCGCGGCTTCCAGGGGCTGCGCGCGCTCGCTTTCCCGATCCTCTTCCTCGCCTTCCTCGTGCCGCTCCCCGGCTTCGTGCTCGACTTCGTGAGCGTGCCGCTGAAGGAAGTGGTGTCGAGCGCGGTGGCGTGGCTCCTGCAGCTACTCGGCTACCCGGTGGATCGCGAGGGCGTGGTCCTGTGGGTGGGCGACTACCAGATGCTGGTGGCCGACGCCTGCTCGGGCTTGAACTCGCTCTACAGCCTGGTGGCGCTGGGCCTGCTCTATGCGCACGTGACGCAGCGCAAGGCCGCGCGCGCGGGCGCCAACCTGGCGCGCACCGCGCTCCTACTCGCCGCCGTGCTGCCGATCGCCGTCGTCTCGAACATCGTGCGCGTGCTGGCGTTGGTCCTCATTACCTACCACTTCGGCGAGCACGCGGCCAAGGGCTGGGTGCACGACCTCGCCGGCCTGCTGGTCTTCGGCGTCGCGTTGCAGCTCCTCGTCGGTTGGGACGTGGTGGCGCGCATGGTGCTCGGCACAGACCGCAAACCCGCGCAGCGCCATGAGGTCGAGTTCGCCGACGCGGCGCTGCCGCGCATGGCCACCCGCCGGGCGTCGCCCTCGCGCCGGGTGGCGATCCTCGCCGCGGCCGCGGGCATGACGATGGCCGGAACCGCCGCCGCCTCGCCGGCGCTGAAGCCCCGGGCCGATACCCGTCCGGCGCCGGACCTGGAGCAGGTGATCCCCTCGACGTTCGGCGACTGGCGCATCGACGCCGACGTGGTCGCGGTCGCGCCGTCGCCCGACGTGCAGGCGAACCTCGATCGCCTCTATCGCCAGGTGGTGAGCCGCACCTACGTGAATTCCCGGGGCGAGCGGATGATGCTCACCGTGGCCCACGGCGGCGACCAGAGCGACGCCCTGAAGGCCCACCGCCAGGAGGCGTGCTATGCCGCCCAGGGCTTCGATATCCGCGCCGTCGAGCACGGCACGCTGTCCACCGCCGGGCGCACGCTGCCGGTCACCCGCATGCTCGCGGTGAAGGGCGAGCGCGTCGAACCCGTCACCTACTGGTTCACGATGGGCGATCGCGTGGTGCTCGGGCGCGGCGAGCGCCTGCGCGTGCAGATCGAGAACGGGCTCGCCGGGCGCATTCCCGACGGCATGCTGGTGCGCGTCTCGAGCCTCTCGGGCAACCCCCGAGCGGCGCTCGCCTCGCAGGAGTCCTTCATCGCCGCGATCGTCGGCGCCCTGCCGGTGGGCGAGGCGTCTCGCTTCGTCGGCCGCGCGGGCGGCTAGGCCATGGCCTCGATCGCCGCACGCCCGCCCGTCACCTGGCGCCTGCGCGAGCGCACCGCGGCGGTGACCGCGAACCCACGCGTGCGACGCGTCGCCGCCATCGCCGCGCTGGTCGCCGTCGGCGGCTTCTGGGGCGCGCTCGTGGGTGTGGCGGGCGTGGCCGCGGCGCTCATCTGCGTCTCTCTCTTCGCCTGCATCTTCTGCATGCGCGACTTCCGCGTGGGCGTGGCGCTGCTGATCGCGATCATGCCGATCTCGCAGAGCTACGTCTTCCCGCACGCCATGTTCGGCGTGACCGGCCTCAATCCGCTCAACCTGCTGCTCGCCACGACGCTGCTCTCGCTCTTCATGCGCTCGCTCGGCGACGGCACCTGGAAGCACTTCCTGCCGCGCTCCGTGGTGCTGCTGTACGCGGCGCCGCTGCTGATGGGCGCGATCCTCGGCATGTTCCACGTCGAGGAGATTCCGAAGCTCTTCTACGACCTCGAGCTGGTGTTCTTCAACAGCCCCGGCGGCTACATCCGGGACATGCTGCTGAAGCCGATGACCTTCGTCGCCTACGCGCTGCTGGTGGCCGCGGCGGTCGAACGCAGCGAGCACGAGGAGCGCTTCATCACCCCGCTGGTGGTCTCGGTGTTCGTGATGGCGCTGATGGCGGTGATCTTCGTGCTGATCTCGGGCGTGTCGATCTCGCAGCTCGCCGGCACCTTCGCGCGCAGCTTCTTCTCGGCGATCGGCATGCACGCCAACGACCTGGGCCGGCTCTATGCCACCGCCTACGCGCTGCTGCTGTTCATCTGGGACCGTGCGGAGCGCCCGGCGTTGAAGGGGTTCCTGATCATCGCCATGGGGCTGGTGTGCGTGGCGCTGGTGCTCACCTTCTCGCGCGGCGCCTTCTTCGGCTTCATCCTGGTGAACATCATCTATCTCATCTCGCGGCGCCAGCTGAAGACGATCATCGCCGCGGTGCTGCTGGTGCCGGTCGCGGCCCTGATCGCCCCAGGCGCCATCTGGTCGCGCGTCACCATGGGCATGGGCGAGGGCGCCAATGCCGTCACCGCCGGGCGCACCAACGAGATCTGGGCGCCGCTGATGCCGGAGCTCTTCGACAGCCCCATCTGGGGCCAGGGCCTGGGTTCGATCATGTGGTCGACGGCGATGCTCGAGGGACGCCTGCCGGCGGTGGCCCACCCGCACAACGCCTACCTGCAGGCTTACACCGACATGGGCGTCATCGGGCTCGTCCTGCTGATCGGCTTCTGGGCCTACTGCTGGCGCCATTTCCGCAAGTACGCGCACGACCTGAGGCTGAAGCCCGAGCTGCGCGGCTTCTTCGAGGGCGCCGCGGCCGGAACCCTCTCGTACCTGGCGGCCGGTTTTGCCGGCGCGAGCCTGGCACCCGTGGCGGCGCAGGCGTTCATGTGGCTGGCCGTGGGCGTGATGTTCGGCGTGCGCTTCAAGCTCGCGCGCCTGGAACGATCGAAGGGGACCTGACGATGTGCGGAATCACCGGATACTGGGCGAGGCGCGGCGATCCCGCGGGCTGGCTGAACGACCTGGGCGCGTCCGTCGCGAGCCTCAGGAAACGCGGCCCCGACGACAACGGCGTCTGGGTGCGCAATGGCGGGCGCGTGGCGCTCGGCCACACGCGCCTGTCGATCCTCGACCTCTCGCCGCTCGGCCACCAGCCGATGCGCTCGGCCGACGGCACGCTCACGATGGTGTTCAACGGCGAGGTGTACAACTTCGCCGCGGTGCGCACCGAGCTCGAGTCCCTCGGCCACCGCTTCCGCTCGAGCGGCGACTCCGAGGTGATCCTCGCCGCCTTCCAGCAGTGGGGCGTGAAGGCGGTGGACAAGTTCATCGGCATGTTCGCGATCGCGATCTGGAACGAGCAGGAGCGCCGCATGATCCTGCTGCGCGACCGCATGGGGGTGAAGCCGCTCTACTACGCGTGGAACGGCAACAATTTCTGGTTCGGCTCGGAGCTGAAGGCGCTGCGCGCCTTCAAGGCCTGGCGTGCCGAGATCGACCGCGACGCGCTCGGCGAGTACCTGCAGTACGGCTACGTCTCGGCGCCGCGCTCGATCTACTGCGGCGTGCACAAGCTCATGCCCGGCCACTGGCTCGAGCTGGGCGAGGTGGGCGAGCCCGCGAGCCATCGCTACTGGTCCCCGGTCCCGGCCGAGGGCAGCCCTGAATTCACGGAATCGGAAGCCGAGCTCGAGCGACACCTCGAGTTCCTGTTGATCGATTCCTTCCGCTATCGCATGGTGTCGGACGTGCCTGTGGGGGTGTTCCTGTCCGGCGGCATCGATTCCTCCGCCGTAGCCGCGATATTGCAGCGCTACGGCGGAGGGGAAGTACGCACGTTCACCATCGGCTTCGACGACCCGCGCTTCAATGAGGCGGAGCACGCCAGGCGGGTGGCGCAGCACCTGGGCACCCGGCACACCGAGCAGATCGTCACCGCCCGCGACATGGGCAACGTCCTCGGCGAGTGGGCCGACCTCTTCGACGAGCCGTTCGGCGACTCCTCCGGCGTGCCGACCTACCTGGTGGCGAAGATGGCGCGCGAGCACGTGAAGGTGGCGCTCTCCGCGGACGGCGGCGACGAGCTCTTCAGCGGCTATTCCCACTACGGCATCGTCTCGGACCGCGAGCGCGCCCTTGCGCGCATGCCGCGCGCCGCGCGCCAGGCGATCGGACGCACGATCCAGATGGTGGGCCCGTCTCGGATGCAGTCGCTCGCCGACACCCTGCCGATGCCGGCGGGACTGCGCCATGGCGCGCGCCGCAACGTGATCGAGCGCCTCGACAAGCTGCGCGTGATGCTGCCCGACCTCGACCGCACGCTGATGTACGACCTTTCGATGTCGTCCTGGTCGCCCTGGGAGATCTCCCCGCTGCTGGGCGGCTACAACGCCGGGCGCGAGAAGATCGACCAGACCATCGACTGCTTCGCCGACCAGATGGCGCGCTGCGACCTGCGCTACTTCATGCCGGACGACATCCTGGTGAAGGTCGATCGCACCACCATGGCCGCGGGCCTCGAGGGCCGCGAGCCCTTCCTCGACCACCGCCTGGTGGAATTCGCGATGCGCGTGCCGCTGGCGCTGCGCGTGGGCGAGCTCGGCACCAAGCACCTGCTGCGCCGCGTGCTCTACAAGCACGTGCCGCGCGAGCTCCTCGAGCGCCCGAAGCAGGGCTTCGGCATCCCGCTCGCGTCCTGGCTGCGGGGCGAGCTCTCGCCCCTCATCCACGAGCACCTGTCGCCGCGCCGCATCCGCGACCAGGGCCTCTTCGATCCCGAGCTGGTCACGCGCGCGGTGCGCAACTTCGACGAGGGCGGTCCGGGCAACGACCGCCTCGACATGCAGAAGCTCTGGTACCTGATCTCATTCCAGCTCTGGCACCAGCGCTGGATGGGCGGCGCCGAAAGACATGACGAAGGGGAGCCGCATGCGCGTGCTGTTTGTAATTAGCGACCTGGGCTTCCACGGCGCCCAAAAGCAAGTCGTGGAGCTGGCGCGCGAGCTCGCGCGCGGCGGCCACAAGGTCGCGATCTACACCCTGAACGACGAGGCGCCGCGCGCCGCGGAGCTCGCGGACAGCGGCGTGGAGGTGATCGTGGACCAGAAGCGCAGCAAGCTCGATCCCGCGGTGCTGATGCGCCTTCGCCGGCGCATCGTCGACTGGCGCGCCGAGGTGGTGCACGGGTTCCTGTTCGACGGCGACATCTACGCGCGCATCGCGGCCGCGGGTACCGGCGCCGTCGTGCTCAATTCCGAGCGCAGCGACAACTACGAGATCTCCACTCCGCAGAAGCTCGCCCACTGGCTCACCAGGGGCCTGGTCGACGGCGTGGTGGCCAACAGCCGTTCGGGGAGCGCCTTCGCGCAGAAGCTCTACGGCTACGCGCCGGAAAAAATGCACGTGGTCTGGAACGGCATGCGCATCGAGGAGCTCGAGCGGCGGGCGGTCAGCCCCACCAACCATCGCGAGGAGTTCTTCGGCCCGGGGGAGCACAGGATCGCCTGCATGATCGGTCACATCAAGCCCGCCAAGGACTACCACCTGGCGCTCGACACCGCGCACGCGCTGGTGACAGGGGCGCCCGAATGGCGCGTGCTCTTCCTCGGTGAGGCGCTCTCGGGCGTCGCCTACAAGGCGGGCCACGCCTCCGACACCGTCGACTACAAGCAGTCGGTGATGGCGCATTTTGAGAAGCTCGGCATCGCCGACAAGGTGAAGTTCGCCGGCGCGCGCGCTGATGCCCCCGCGATCCTCGCGCAGTGCGACGTGCAGCTGATGACTTCCTGCCGCGAGGGCTTCCCCAACGTGGTGCTGGAGGGCATGGTCCTCGGCGTGCCGGTGGTGAGCACCGAGTACTCCGACATCCGCCACATCCTGCCGCGACCCGGCCAGGTAGTGTCCGAGCGCTCTCCGATGGCGCTCGCCAGCGCCATCCTCGCCGCGCACGAGGAGCGCGGCCAGATCATCGCCGAGCAGCGCAAGTGGGTCCGCGACCACGCGACCATCGAGACCGCGGCGCGCGAGCTCGAGCGGGTCTACGCGCAGTATGTGCGGCCCGCGCGCCTGGCGGTGGCTTGAGCCGATGGGCGTTCGCGACCCTATCGCCGTGAAGGCCGGGGACAGTCCCGGATTTTCGCGCATCCCGTCTCATGAAAGCACCGGGACGCTCCCCACGGGCGCACAGACCCGCCGTCCGCACGTCTGCTTCGTCGCCCCCACGACCTGGCCGCTCTTCTCCGGCGACCGCGAGATCCCCGTGGTCGGCGGCGCCGAGGTCCAGCAAAGCCTCATCGCACCGGCGCTCGCGGCGCGCGGCTTTCGTGTGTCGATGATCACCCTCGATTACGGCCAGCCCGACGAGACGGTGGTGAAGGGCGTCACGGTCCACAAGCTCTACCAGCCGGACGAGGGCCTGCCGGTGGTGCGCTTCATCCACCCGCGGCTCACCAGGCTCTGGCAGGTGCTGGCGAAGGTGGACGCGGACATCTATTACCAGCGCTCCGCCGCCGTGCTCACCGGTTTCCTCGCGGCCTTCTGCCGCCGATACGGCAAGCGCGCGATCTACTCCGGCGCCTCGGACGTGGATTTCCTGCCGAAGCATCCCGACATCCGGTACGCCCGCGACCGCCTGATCTTCCAGTACGGGCTGCGCAACGTCGACCGGGTGTTCGCGCAGAACGCCAACCAGATGGCGTGGGCGAAGCAGAACTTCCAGCGCGACTCGGTGCTCGTGCCCAATTGCTACCGCGCGCCCGAGGGCGCGCGCGCCGCCCGGGACGGCTATGTGCTCTGGGTGGCCACGGTGCGCGAGCAGAAGCGCCCTGAGCTGCTGCTCGAGCTCGCGAGGCGCATGCCCGATCAGCGTTTCGTGCTGGTGGGCGGCAGCGATCCGGACCGCGCCGGCCAGGAGTACGTGGCGGCGCTCAAGGAGGTGATGAAGGCGCTGCCGAACGTGGAGTATCGCGGGTTCATGCCGTTCGCGGACGCGGACCGCGTGTTCGATGGCGCCCGCGTGCTGGTCAACACGTCGAAGTACGAGGGCTTCCCGAACACCTTCCTGCAGGCCTGGGCGCGGGGCGTGCCGACGGTGGCGTTCGTCGACACCGGCTCCCGGGGCGGCGGCGGCGAGCCGATCTACGACGTCGTGCCCGACATCGATGCCGCGGAGCGCGCGCTCCGGCGCCTGGTGGGCGACGACGCGTGGTGGGAAGAGGCCTCGACGCGTGTGGGTCACCACTTCCATGACCACCACTCGCTCGAGGCGGTGGTCGATCTCTACGAACGCGAGCTGCTCGCGCTCGCGGCCGAAGGCCGATGAACGCGACCACCGCATCGCTGGAACGCCGGGCGCTGTCGCTCGGCACCGCAAACGCGATCGACTTCGCGCTGCAGTTCGCGCTGCCGATCGTGCTCACGCGCACGCTCGACCCGAACGCCTTCGGCGAATATCGGCTGTTGTGGCTCGCGGTGAGCACCCTGATGCTGGTGACGCCGATGTGCATGGCGCCGGCGCTCTACTATTTCCTGCCGCGCGCGGACGTCCCGACGAAGCGGCTCTACATCAACCAGACGATGCTCTTCCTCGTGGGCGCGGGCCTGGTGTCGGCATGGATCCTGTCCACCGGCAACCCGTTCCTGCCCGGCAAGATCGAGGGCATGCTCGAGGCCCAGGGCGCGGTGATCCCGGCATTCGCGTTCGTGTGGGTGTTCGCCTCGATGCTCGACGTGCTGCCGACCGCCGAAGAGCGCGTGGGCTGGCAGGCCAAGGTCGTGGTCTCGCTCGCGGCGGTGCGCGCCGTGGCGCTCTCCGCCACCGCCATCCTCACCGGCGAGCTGGGAGCGGTGCTGTGGATGCTGCTCGCGTTCGCCACGCTCAAGGCGGGGCTGGTGTTCGTCTACGTCGCGCGCAACCATGGCCTTGGCGGCCCGGTCGCGCGGCGCGACACCTTCGCCGCGCAGGTGAAGCAAGCAGCCCCGTTCGCGCTTTCCGGCACGCTGCACGGCATCCGCAGCCAGGGTGACCAGTGGATCGCCGCGGCGCTCTTCACCGTGACGCAGTTCGCCTCCTTCTCGGTGGCGACGGTGCTGGCCCCGATCGTGCAGATCTTCCGGCAGTCCGTGAACCACGTGTTCCTGCCGAGCATGAGCCGGCTGCAGTCCGAGGGCGACTTCAGGGCGATGCTCGCGTTGAACAGCCGCGCCAACGACATGGTGGCGCTGCTCGTCTATCCGCTGCTCGCCTTCGCGTTCGTGTTCGCCGAGGAGATCATCACCCTCATCTACACGCGCACCTACCTCGAGGGGGCGCCGGTGCTGCGGCTCTACGTGGTGGCACTCATCGCCTTCGTGGTGGAGCTGGTGAGCGTGCTCTTCGTGCTGAAGCAGGGCGGGTTCGCCGCGCGCGTGAACGGCGTCGTCCTCGCGATCGCGCTGCCGCTCAGCTGGTACGGCGCCACGCACTGGGGCCTCGTCGGCGCCGCTTCCGGCAGCGTGGCCGCCATCTACGCCGAGCGCATCGTGTCGCTCGGGCGCATCGCGCGCCTCACCGGCACGCCGGTCTCGAAGCTGCAGGACTGGCACGGGCTCGCGTGCCTCCTCGGCGCCGCGGCGCTTTCCGCGGGGCTCGCGGGCCTTGCCCTACACTGGGCCCCGTGGAGCACGTTCGCGCGCCTGGTCGCCGCGGGCGCCCTCGTCGCCGTCATCTATCCCGCCGCCCTGCACCTCATCGGCCAGCGCGCGCAGCTCACCCAATTCTTCGCATCGTTGCGCAACAGGGCCCCGGCCTAGAGAAACCCAGGAGCTACAACCATGGAAATGATCGCATCCCAGTATCCCGCCATCGCCAGGGCAGAGCGCGCGTGGCTCGTCACCGGTTGTGCCGGCTTCATCGGCTCGAACCTGCTGGAGGCGCTGCTCAAGCTCGGCCAGCGCGTGGTGGGCCTGGACAATTTCGCCACCGGCCACCGCCACAACCTGGACCAGGTGCGCGATCTCGTCGGCGCCGAGGCCTGGTCGCGCTTCAAGTTCATCGAGGGCGACATCCGGTCGCTCGAGACCTGCCGCGAGGCCTGCGCCGGGGTGGAAAGGGTCCTGCACCAGGCCGCGCTTGGCAGCGTGCCGCGCTCGATCGACGATCCGATCACCAGCCACGACGTGAACGTGACCGGCTTCCTCAACATGCTGGTCGCCGCGCGCGACGCGGGTGTGAAGCGCTTCGTCTACGCCGCGTCGAGCGCCGCCTATGGCGACTACCCGGGCCTGCCGAAGGTGGAGGAGACCATCGGCCGTCCGCTCTCGCCCTACGGTGCCGGCAAGCACATGAACGAGATCTACGCCGACACTTTCGGTCGCTGCTACGGCATGGAGACCGTGGGCCTGCGCTACTTCAACGTCTTCGGCCCGCGCCAGGATCCGGAAGGTGCCTATGCCGCGGTGATTCCCAAGTGGATCGCCGCGATGATGCGCGGCGAGACCGTGTTCATCAACGGCGACGGCGAGACCGCGCGCGACTTCTGCTACATCGACAACGTCATCCAGGCGAACCTGCTCGCCGGCACGGTGGAGGATCCGGGCGCGGTGAACCAGGTCTACAACGTGGCGGTGGGCGACTCGACCTCGCTCAATGCGCTCTACAAGACGCTCGCCGACCTCCTCGCGGAGCGCGACCCCGGCTTCGAGCGCATGCCCCCTGTCTATCGCGACTTCCGCGCCGGCGACGTGCGCTTCTCGCGGGCCGACATCGGCAAGGCGCGGGGACTGCTGGGATTCCAGCCGACCGTCCGTGCGCAAGAGGGCCTCGAGCGCGCGATCGAGTGGTACGTGGCGCAGCTCGGCCCGGCCCGCCAGTTACTGGAAACCGCTGCGGCGGCTTAGGACGAGAGTCCATCGAGCGCCGCTGCGCTGGATCGGACAGGGAAGGTCTGAAGGCCCACACCCGCATTGGGACCGGGGCTCTTTTGCGGATGTCGAGGTGAAAGCGCTGTCGAGTTGCTAAGCCGCCATTTTCAACTCGGCGACGATGGAACTGTACGGGATGCAGATGCGGCCGTCGTCCTGGCGCTCGACCAAGCCGATTTCCATCAACTTCTTCACGTCGCCATGGACGTTCTTGTAATTTCTGCCCAGCTGCTGCGCGACGGCGTTGATGCTGAGCGGGCCGGCGCGCTTCAAGGTTTCGATCAGGCGCCAGCGCTCGCCGGTGAGCGTTTTCAAAAGCGTGGGCATGTCGGCGAAAAACAATTGCTCCCGCGACCGGACTGATGCGCCTTTTTCCAGCGCGCGTGCCGTTTTCACGAACTCCGTCGCAGCTTTCTTCAAGCTGCCGACGCCGATTTCAAGCTTCGCCATCTTCGCCTCCAGTCAGCCGAGCGACGTCGGCAAGAAAATCTTCCATCAACTTCTCCCAGCCGCGAAAGCGGTACGGCTTTTCGTGCTCGCCGTGATGCACGTGATCGCCCTTGCCGGCCTCGTTGTCATAGCGCACCACGCATTTTCCGTTGCGGCCGCAGTAGAGGCGATATTTCAGCCCATGTGGCCGGTCAGGCGTCTTCCGCGGCAGGTCCCAGACCACCATTTCGACGATCGCGCCATCGGGAAGGACCACGCGCGTGCGCAGGCGCAGGGTGGCTTTCACAACGCTATCCTAGCACGGAGCCATATGGTTGAAAAACCATACGAGCTCCGCCTGCGAGCGCCGGGCTCGATCACGAACCAGGGACCGGGGGACTTCACGCCTTCCAGCACGGTGCGCACGCGCGCGATGGTGGCGAGATGTTTTTCCAGCAGTGCACGCGTCGGGCGGGACCGCCGTTGACGCCGGCGGTCAGGACTTGAGCGCGGCGAGTCCGAGTCCGAGCCAGAGCGCCAGGATCCCCGCGACCACGCTCACGATCACGTTCGCCGCCGCGATCGCCACCTCGCCGCGCTTCAGCAGGAACATGGTCTCGAGCCCGAAGGCCGAGAACGTGGTGAAGCCGCCGAGGACGCCGGTGAACAGCAGCAGGCGCGCATCCGCAGACAACAGGTCGTGCTTCTCTGCGAGGCCCGCGAGGATGCCGGCGACGAGGCAGCCCACCACGTTCACGACGAACGTGCCCGCGGGGAATCGCCAGTCGAGGGTGTGGTGCAGCACCAGGCCCGAGAGCTTGTAGCGCGCCACCGATCCGAGCGCGCCGCCGAGGGCGACCAGCAGGATGCCCTTCACCGCAGCTCTGCCTTGGCGAAGCGCTGCGCGTCGCGCAAGCGGAATGCGGCCGCGGCGTACGCCGCCGCGACCAGCGCCGAGGCGCCGAGCACGAGAAAGAGATAACCGCCACCGCGATCCTTGGCGAGGTAGCCAGCGCCCGCGAGGACCGCGATGCTGAAGAGGCGCACCGCGATCTCCTCCGGGTACATGCGGAACTGGAAGTCGCCGCCGCACATCGGGCACGAGCGCGAATGGTCGGAGTTGGCGATCTTGTGCCACTTCAGGAATTTCTGCGCCAGCGACTGGTGGCAGTGCGGACAGTCTTTTTTCATTGTGTGCCCCCGCGTGCGCTCACGAGGGCTCGGCGCCATGGAAGTGCTTCCACAGCCAGCGGCGGTTCTGCCGCTCGAGGATCCCGGTGAGGCGATAGGGGCGCCGCTGCGGCTTGGCGTCCATCACGATCACCACCTCGCCTTCCGCGAACAGCCACGCCACGTTGTCGCTGGAGGAGATGCGCACCTTGCGCCATTCCCAGCCGATGTGGGCGGGGGAGCGGAACACGCGCTGGAAGAAGTCGCGCAGGCCCGGCTGGCCCTCGACCACCTCGCCGCGCTCCGAGCCCACCAGCAGGACGTCGGCATCGGTGGCGAATTCCGACAGCACCGTCATGTCCTTGCGGGAGACCAGCAGGCCGAGGCGCTGCAGCGCCTGGGTGACCTGCAGCTTCGCTTCCTGCTTATCCAATCTCGGCCCGGCCCCGGTTCGGCGTCATGGACGCCATTGTGGCCGGGGAAGGCCAAGCCGGCAACGTACTGTCAGCGGATGCGGGAGCGCTCCATGCTCCACCGCCATCGGAAACTATTTCCGGTGCGCGTCAGGCGTTGTCTGTCGCAAAAGCTCGTCACGGGTAGTTCCTTCGGCATGGGGGGGGTCGGGCGTGTTTTCAAAACTGCGCCGAGAGAATCGTCCTCATCCCGTACCTGTCGCCCCCTGGAGAACTCCACATGCTCGACCTTCCCGTCCTGGACCAGAGCCAGGCCCTCGATTTCGTCGCCCGCAGCGCCGGCACCGAAAGCCAACCCGCCCTCGCGACCGTGTGCGTCGTGGGACTCGGCTACGTGGGACTGCCGGTGGCGGTCGAGTTCGGCAAGGTCCGCCCCACGGTGGGCTACGACCTCTCCACCAAGAAGGTGAGCGCGCTTCTCAAGCACAACGACACCACCGGTGAGGTATCGGCCGAGGAGCTGCAGAAGGCCACTCACCTTCTCTGCACCGACAATCCCGAGAAGATCCGCGAGGCCGACTTCATCATCGTCGCCGTGCCCACGCCGGTGAACGACGCGCGCCAGCCGGACTTCAGCCCGTTGGAGAGCGCCTCCAGGACGGTCGGCAAGTACATGAAGGCCGGCGCCACGGTGATCTACGAATCGACGGTGTATCCCGGCGCCACCGAGGAGATCTGCGTGCCGATCCTCGAGAAGTGCTCGGGGATGCGCTGGAAGCAGGACTTCCACGTCGGCTACTCGCCGGAGCGCATCAACCCGGGCGACAAGGAGCACACGTTCACCAAGATCCTCAAGGTCGTTGCCGGCGACGGCGCCGAGACCCTGGAGAAGGTGGCGGAGCTCTACGCCTCGGTGGTGACCGCCGGGGTCTACCGCGCCTCCTCGCTCAAGGTCGCCGAGGCCGCCAAGGTGATCGAGAACTCCCAGCGCGATATCAACATCGCCTTCGTGAACGAGCTGTCGATCATTTTCGACCGGCTCGGCATCGATACCCACGAGGTCCTCGCCGCCGCCGGCACCAAGTGGAACTTCCTCAATTTCAAGCCGGGGCTGGTGGGCGGGCACTGCATCGGCGTCGATCCCTATTACCTCACCCACAAGGCCGAGCTCGCCGGCTACCACCCGGACGTGATCCTCGCCGGGCGCCGCATCAACGACGGCATGGGCGCGCACGTGGCGAGGAAGACCATCCAGCAGATGATCCACCAGGGCCGCAGCATTCTCGGCGCCAAGGTGAACATCCTCGGGCTCACCTTCAAGGAGAACTGCAAGGACATCCGCAACACCAAGGTGATCGACGTGATCCGCGAGCTCGAGGAGTTCGGCGTCGAGTGCTACGTGCACGACCCCGAGGCCGACTTCGACGAGACCCTGCACGAGTACGGCATTCGGCTGCGCACCTGGGACGAGCTTCCCGCCGCCGACGCGACCATCCTCGCCGTGGCGCACAAGTCGTTCACCGAGATGCCGGTCGCGAACATGCTGGAGAAGACGGTGAAGCGCGGCTGCTTCATCCAGGTGAAGCCGGTCTTCGACCAGGCGGCCTTCACGCGCGAAGGGGTGCGCGCTTGGCGGCTCTGAAGCGCAAGCTGCGCGTCGGCGTGTTCGCCGACTCCGCCTTCCAGCCGCGCTGGATGGTGGAAGCCCTCGCGCGCGCGGCGGGCTCGAGCTTCGCCGAAGTCTCCGCGGTCGTGGTCCCCACCGGGCCCGGCCGCTACGGCTCGCCGATGTTGTGGCGCGCCTACTGCCATGCCGACCGCGCGCTCTTCGGCAGCAGCCGCGACTGGTCGGGCAGCAAGGACGTGAACATCCACGTGCCCACCGAGCGGCGTATCGTGCGCGAC
This sequence comes from Usitatibacter sp., assembly GCA_046590805.1. Classification (GTDB taxonomy): domain Bacteria; phylum Pseudomonadota; class Gammaproteobacteria; order Burkholderiales; family Usitatibacteraceae; genus Usitatibacter. Next base: position 15,589 of record JBKJTM010000143.1, on the reverse strand, counting down.
CCGGACGGCGCCTGGCGCGCGCGCATCCGGGACGCGCGCCTCGACGTGGCCTTCGTCCTGGGCGAGGTGGACGACGCGGAGCTCGAGGGCCTCGCGCGCTTCGGCACGTGGCGTTTCTGCTTCGGCGAGGGCCACGACACCTCCGAGCCGCTCGCGGCGGTGCGCGAGGTGCTGCAGGCCAATCCGGTGATGGCTTCGGGCATCCGCGTCCATCGCGGGGCGGGAAAGCCCGACCGCATCGCATGCCCCTCGTGGGCGCGCACGTTCCCGTTTTCCATGGCGAGGAGCCGCGACGCGCTGTTCGCCAAGACATCCGACTTCCTGGTGCGCGCGCTGCGCGACCTACATGCCGGTGGCATGGAATGGCTGGAGCAGGGGACCGGGCCCGCGGGTGCCGCGCCGGCCGCGCGCTTCCCTTCCGCGGCCGGCCTGGTGCGCGACATCGGCACCATGGGCGTGCGCGTGGCGCAGCGCGCCGCGGAACGCGCGTTCACCGTGGAGCAGTGGTCGATCGCCTATCGCTTCTCGGAAGAGCAGGGCTGGAACGGCTCGCTCGAGGGCTTCCATCGGCTGGACCCGCCCAAGGGCTGGTACTGGGCCGACCCGTTCCCGATCCAGGTGAACGGCCGCAACTACATCTTCTTCGAGGAGCTGCCGCTCGGCGCGCCCAAGGCGCACATCTGCGTGGTCGAGGTCGACCGCGAGGGCAACGCCTCGACGCCGGTGAAGGTCCTGGAGCGCGACTACCACCTCTCCTACCCGTTCCTGGTGGAAGAGGACGGGCAGCTCTACATGATCCCGGAGACCGCCCACAACAACACCGTCGAGATCTACCGCTGCGTGGATTTCCCCGGCGAGTGGCGGCTCGAGCGCGTGCTGTTGAAGGACATCTTCTGCGCCGACGCGACGCTGCACCGCGAGGGCGACCAATGGTGGATGTTCGCCAACGCCGCCCGGCCCGGCGAGGAGATCAACGACGAGCTGCACCTCTTCAGCTCCGACAAGCTGCTGGGCGACTGGACGCCGCATCGCCGCAACCCGGTCAAGTCCGACGTTCGCAGCAGCCGCCCCGCGGGTCGCCTCTACCGCCAGGGCGAGAGCCTCTACCGACCGGGCCAGATCTGCGCGCCCCATTACGGCGCTGGCATCGCGATCAATCGCGTGACGCGCCTCACCGCCGACGAGTACCTGGAGGAGGAAGAGGCGCGCATCGTCCCCCCGGGTTTCGGCACCCCGGGGCAGGCGCGATCGGGCGAGGTGCTCGGCATCCACACCATCAATCGCGCCGGGGATCTCAGCGTCACCGACGCCTTCACCCGCGCGTCGCGGTTTTAGCGCGATGGAGGCCATGGCGATCGAGGACCTGCTGCACCCTCTTCTCGGCAAGTACCTGGAGTCGCCTTCGTGGCTGAGGGCGTCGGCGGGCCGTGCCTACTCGCTGCTGCCCGCGCGCGTGCGCCTGGGAAGCGCGTACGGGCGCTACCGGGACGAGGCAGGCGCCTGCGGTGCAGCCGTCATGGAGCAAGCCGTGGAGCGCAAGCTCGGGGCGAGCCTGCGCTGGGCGCTGGATACGGTGCCGGCCTTCGAGCGCTTCAAGGGGCTCGCCCGCCGCGATGCCCGGGCGCTGCTCGCCGAGCTGCCGGTGACCGACAAGCTGGACATCAAGCGCCATCCAGAACGCTACCTGTCGACGCGGATGCCGGCCTCGGCGCGCATGGAGATGTTCACCGGAGGGTCGACCCGCAACCCGATGCGCTTCTACCTTCAGAAGCACGTCTCGCGCCCGAAGGAGTTCGCCTATACCCAGGATTTCCGCCGCCGTCTCGGGATCACGGCCGGGGACCTGATGCTGGCACTGCGCGGGCGCACCGTTCCCTCGGCCGCCGACGGCGGCAGCATCTGGATGCTCGAGCCGATCAAGCGCCAGCTGATCCTGTCTTCGGATCACCTCGAGCGCCGCTTCATGCCGGCGTATGCCGAGGCGCTGGCGCGGCACCGGCCGGGCTACATCGAGGCGTTCCCGTCGGCGCTCTATCCGCTCGCGCGCTGGCTGGCGTCGAACCCGCTGCCCGAGTTCACTCGCAACGTGCGCGGCGTGATGCTGTATTCGGAGAACGTCTACGGCTACCAGCTGGAGAAATTCCGCGAGGTGTTCGGCTGCCCGATCCTGTCGCACTACGGACATTCGGAGCGCGTGCTGATGGCCGCCTCGATGCCCGACGACGACCGCTATTTTTTCTGGCCGCAGTACGGGCACTTCGAGCTGCTCGACGCCGACAACCGTCCGGTCACGCAGCCCGGCAAGCTGGGCTTCATCGTCGGCACCGGCTTCGATAACCCGGTGATGCCGTTCGTGCGCTATCGCACCGGCGACCTGGCGATGCTCTCCGCGGAACCGCACCCGCTGCTGCCGGGCTTCCCGGTGTGCGAGCGCATCGTCGGGCGCCTGCAGGAGTTCGTGGTGTGCGCCGACCAGCGGCTGGTGTCGATCACCACGCTCGGCGTCGCGCACTTCCCCGAGCTGGCGCTGGTGGAGGCGATCCAGTATCAGCAGGAGCGCCCCGGCCGCGTGGTGCTCAAGGTGGTCTCCGAGACGCCGCTCACGCCCGCCCAGCGCGAGGCGATCGGCGCCGCCGTCGAGAGGAAGACCCAGGGCGGCTGCGAGGTCGAGGTCGTGCAGGTGGAGTCGATCGCGCGCACGCCGCGCGGCAAGGCGCGGATGCTGGAGCAGCACCTCGACATCCGCCGCTACTTCGGCGCGGCGACGGAGGCCTGAGTGGGGCGCGCCCCGTCCCGCGTGGTGATGCTCGGCACGTCCTTCCGGACCCGCGGGGGCATTGCCTCGGTGGTCGAGAGCTACCGCGATGCGGGGCTCTTCGAGCGCTGGCCGGTGGACTACGTCGCCACCCATCGCGACGGTACCAGGCTCGAGAAATTCCTGAAGGTGATTGACGGCGTGTTCGTGTTCCTGGCGCTCGCCTGCCGCATCCCGCGCGCCGTCCTGCACGTGCACACCGCCTCGCGCGCGAGCTTCTGGCGCAAGAGCTTCTTCATGTCGGTGGCGCTCCTCGCGCGCTGGCCGGTGATCCTGCACCTGCACGGCGGCGGCTTCGCCACCTTCTACGAGGAGGAGTGCGGGCCGGTGCGTCGTGCCGCCGTGCGCTTCTTCCTCGACCGCGCCGCCACCATCGTCGTGGTGTCGGATCGCTGGGCGGCGTGGATGAAGCGCGTCACAGGAAATCCGCGGGTGGTGCCGATCCCCAACGCGGTGCGCCTGCCGTTGCCCGCGCGCGCGAAGCGGGAACCGTCCCTGGTGGTGTTCGCCGGGCGTTGCTCCGAATCCAAGGGCATCCATGACCTGCTGCAGGCGGCGCTCACGCTCCGCCGCGAGATCCCGAAGCTGCGCATCGAGTGCGCCGGCGACGGAGACCTGGACGAGCTCGAACGCTCGATCGCGAGCCTCGGCCTCGCCGACCGCGTGCGCGTGCTCGGGTGGGTTAGTCCGGAGCGCCGCGACGAGCTCCTCGCGCGCGCCGGCATCTTCGTGCTGCCCTCCCATGCCGAGGGGCTGCCGATGGCGGTGCTGGAAGCGATGGCCGCGGGCTGCCCCGTGATCGCGAGCGCCGTGGGCGGAATCCCCGACGTGATCCAGGACGGCGTGAACGGCCTTCTCATCACCGCGGGGGACACCCGGGCGCTCGCCGCCGCCATCCGCCGCCTGATCGACGACCCCGCCTTCGCCGCCCGGCTGGGCGCAGCCGCGCGCGCCACCATCGCCGAGCGCTTCACCATCGAACCCATGGTCGAGCGACTCGAGCAGGTCTACAGCGCACTGGGCGTGCGGGGACAGACCCATTTTCCAGGAGTCGCCGTGAATCACCCTGCAGTACTCGTCCTCGGCCCCCATCGCGACGCCATCAGCGGCGTGAGCACGCACGTGAACCTGTTGATGGATTCCGCCCTCGGCGAGGATTTCGAGCTGAGGCACTTCCAGGTCGGAGCCGAAGGCCGCAAATCCGAGGGCGCCGCCGGCCGGCTGGTCCGCCTCCTCGCGAGCCCGTTCGCGCTCGTCGCTGCGATCCTCTTCCGCCGCGTGGCGCTGGTGCACATCAACACCTCCCTCAACCTGCGCGCGTACTGGCGCGACCTCGCGTACCTGGCGGTCGCCAAGCTGTTGCGCGCCCGCGTGATCTACCAGGTGCACGGCGGCGAGCTCCCGGAGCAGTTCTTCGCGGGCAGGCGCGTCCTCACCGCGTTCCTGCGCTGGACGCTCACGCTGCCCGACCTGGTGGTGGTGCTTGCGAGCTGCGAGCTCGAGGCGTACCGCCAGTTCGTTCCCGAGCAGGACGTGGTGGCGATCCCCAACGGAATCGACATCCGCCCGTTCGCGCACCTTCCCACCGTCGTCAGCAGCATGCGCGAGCCCCTTCGGCTCATCTACATCGGCCGCATCGCGCGCGAAAAGGGCCTCTACGAGACGCTGCAGGGCATGCGCCTCGCGCTCGAGCTTGGCGTGGATGCCCGCCTCACGCTCGCTGGGGCGGGTGCGGAGGAGGCGCGGCTGAGGCGTTACGCGGTGGCGGTCGGCATCGCGCCGCGCGTGACTTTCGCCGGCCCGGTGTTCGGCGACGACAAGGTGAACCTGATGGCGGGAGCCGACGTGATGCTGCTGCCGAGCTACGCGGAGGGACTTCCCTACGCGCTCCTCGAGGCGATGGCGGCGGGGCTGCCGGTGATCGCGACCCCGGTGGGAGCGATTCCCGACGTGGTCACCCACGGCACCCACGGCCACCTGGTGCCGGTGCGCAGCGGCAAGGCGATCGCCGAAGCGCTGGCGCTCATGGCCGGCGACCGCGAGCGGATCGGCTGGATGAGCCGGGCGTGCCGCCGCCGGGTGCGCGCGGCCTATTCGATCGAGCGTGTGGCTCGCGAATTCGCGGCCCGCTATCGCGAGGTGCTGGGCGAGCGGGTCGTCGCGGGCGCGGGGGCCCCTGCGGTACGCAAGCCGCCGTCGCTCGCGAAGCGGATTGCGCCCATGCCGGCCCACGCGGCTGGAAGGAAGGAGTAAGCCATGTGCGGGATCGCAGGAGGCGTGGTCAACGAGAAGAGCCCGATGAGCTCGGCGGTCCTCGGGCGCATGCTGGATTCGATGGAACACCGCGGGCCCGACGGCCAGGGCGCGCGCGAGTTCACCGCGGCCGATGGCAGCCGCGTCTACCTCGGCCACCGCCGCCTAGCGATCATCGATCCGGTGGGCTCGCCGCAGCCGATGTGCGACGACGAGGCGCGCCTCGCGCTCACCTTCAATGGCGAGATCTACAACTTCCGCGAGATCCGCGAGGAGCTCATCGCGCGCGGCTACCGCTTCGAGCGCGACTCCGACACCGAGGTGTTGCTGCGCGCCTACGAGCACTGGGGCCAGGAAGTGGTCGAGCACCTGCGCGGCATGTTCGCGTTCGCGATCTGGGACGGGCGCCGCCAGCGGCTCTTTCTCGCGCAGGAAGAGCACGGCTTCACCTTCGCCTCGGAGATCAAGGCGCTGCTGCAGTTGCCGCAGGCAAAGCCGGAGGTGAACCTCTCAGCCGTCTGGGATTACCTCGCCTACCGCTACGTGCCCGGCCCGCGCACGCTATTCCGCGGCATCCGCAAGCTCGCGCCGGGGACCAGTGCCGTCTGGGAGAAGGGCAAGCTCACCGAGCGCCGCTACTGGGTCGCGCCGGATCGCGAGCCCGAGCCGCGCGGCAATCCCAACGGCCACGCGGTGCCGGAATTCCTCGAGCGCCTCGACGAGGCGGTGAAGCTGCAGATGGTGAGCGACGTGCCGTTCGGCGCGTACCTTTCCGGCGGCCTCGATTCGTCCACCATCGTGGCACTGATGACGCGCCACAACGCGAAGGTGAAGACCTTCTCGGTCGGCTTCACCGAAGGCGGCTACAGCGAGCTCGAGTACGCGGGCGTGGTCGCCCGCCACTTCTCCACCGACCATCACGAGCTGCAGGTTGACTCCAACGACCTGATCCAGCACCTGCCGAAGCTCGTCTCCTACCGCGATGCGCCGGTGACCGAGCCCTCGGACATCCCGATCTACATGCTCTCGAAGGAGGCCTCGAAGAGCGTGAAGATGGTGCTCACCGGCGAGGGCAGCGACGAGGTGCTGGGCGGGTATCCCAAGCACGTGTACGAGCGTTTCGCGCACGGCTACCAGCAATTGGTGCCGGGCTACATCCGCCACAAGCTGATCCAGCCGCTCACGCAGTCTCTGCCGTACGGGTTCCGGCGCGCCAAGACCGCGGTGACCAACCTCAACATCGAGAACTGGCCGGAACGCTACGCGCGCTGGTTCGGGGCGCTCAACAACAGCGAGCGCGACGAACTCACCGTGCTGCGAGTCGGCGGCGATACCCGCGATGCGGCGCCGCCATTCGACGTCGGCGCCGATTCCTCGACCCTGCGCCGCATCCTTTACGCGGACCAGACGAGCTGGCTGCCGGACAACCTGCTCGAGCGCGGCGACCGCATGACGATGGCGGCCTCGATCGAGTCGCGCGTGCCGTTCCTCGACCACCAGCTCGCGGGCTATGTGTCCTCGCTGCCCGACAACTATCGGGTCAAGGGGATGAAGACCAAATGGATCCTGCGGGAAGCGGCCCGCAGCCTGATCCCCGAGCAGATCTTGAACCGTCCGAAGGTCGGCTTCCGCGTGCCGGTGAACAAGTGGTTCCAGGGCCCGATGAAGGGTTACCTCCGCGACCACCTGCAGGGCGCGGACTCGAAGACGCGCGGCTACTACGACTCGCAGGTCCTCGACCGCTTGTTGGGCGACCACATCGAAGGGCGCCAGAACCACGAAAAGCTCCTATGGTCACTCCTGAACCTCGAGATCTGGCACCGCCAGTACGCCTAGAAAACCGGGGTCGGACCCCGGTTTCAGGCCTCGCCTGGAAGCTGAACCGCCTGCGCTGCATGACGCCGGCGGAGATCGGCCATCGCCTGGTGAAAGCCGCCGCGATGCGCGCCGAGCGCTGGGGCCTCGCGCGCTGCGTGGTGCCCACGCCCGACCTTGGCCGCCGCGCGAAGCCCTGGATCGACCGCGACCTCAAGCTCGCCCCCGGCCCCTACGTCGAGGCGGCCGAGCGCATCCTGGCGGGCCGATTCGATATCTTCGCGCTGGAGGACGTCGATCTCGGCAATCCCCCGCGCTGGAACCGCGATCCGAAGACCGGCATCGACGCGCCGCTCGCCTTCGGCAAGGAGCTCGATTACCGCGACGCGGCGCTGGTGGGCGACTGCAAATACCTGTGGGAAGCCAACCGCCACCTGCATCTGGTGACGCTCGCGCAGGCCCACGTCCTCAGCCGCGACGAGAAGTACGCACGCGCGATCCGCTCGCACCTCGAGAGCTGGTGGGACGCGTGCCCCTTCCGCATGGGGCCGCAGTGGGCGAGCTCGCTGGAGGCGGGGCTGCGGCTCGCGAACTGGGGCCTCGCCTGGCAGTTGTTGGGCGGGGTGGACTCCTCGCTCTTCTCGGGCGCGGACGGCGCGCGCTTCCGCGCCCGCTGGCTCGAGTCGGTCTACCAGCACGCCGAGTTCATCGCCGGGCACTTCTCGCTGCACTCGTCGGCAAACAACCATCTCATCGGCGAGGCGATGGGTCTCTACCTCGCGGGCGTGGCCTGGCCGCACTGGTCGCGCTCGGCCCACTGGCGCGCGACCGCCCGCGAGATCCTCGAACGCGAGGTGTTGCTGCAGAACGCGCCCGACGGCGTGAACCGCGAGCAGGCGGTGTCGTACCAGCAGTTCACCTTCGACCTGCTGCTCTTCCCCTGGCTCGCGGGGCGCGCCAACGGCGAGGACTTCCCGCCCGCCTATCGCGACCGGCTCGAGAAGATGCTCGAGTTCCTCGCCTCGATCATGGACGTCGGCGGCAACCTGCCGATGTTCGGCGATGCCGACGACGCGCACGTAGCGCGCCTCGACCCCCGCGCCGCGTTCGGCCGCTACCACTCCTCGCTCGCCACCGGCGCGATCCTCTTCCACCGCGGGGAGTTCCGCGCCAAGGCGGGCACGCTGGACGACAAGACGCGCTGGCTGATCGGCCCCGAGGCCGACATCCGCTACGGCACGCTGCGGGGCAGGGCCGGCACCTTGCCGATCCACACCGAGTTTCCCGAGGGCGGGTATTGCATCCTCGGTGCCGACTTCGAAACGCCCGAGGAGATCCGCGTCGTGGCCGACGTGGGGCCCCTCGGTTATCGCGAGATCGCGGCCCACGGCCACGCGGACGCCCTGTCGTTCACGCTGTCCGTGGGCGGCGTGGAGCTCCTCGTGGACCCGGGCACGTTCGCATACCACACCGAGGCCGAGTGGCGCGCGTACTTCCGCGGAACCTCCGCCCACAACACGGTGCGCATCGACGGCCTCGACCAGTCGCAGCCCGGCGGCAACTTCATGTGGCTGCGCAAGGCCAGGGCCGAGCGCATGTCGTGGATGAGCACCGCCGACCAGGATTGTGTCGAAGGTACCCACGACGGCTACGCGACGCTCGAAGACCCGGTCACCCATTGCCGCCGCATCGCCCTCGACAAGCGCAGCCGTACCCTGAAGATCGAGGACGAGCTGCAGATGCGCGGGACTCACGCGGTCGAGGTGTTCCTGCATTGCGCCGAGGATACCGAGGTCGCACCGATCGCCGGCGGCGTCTCGCTCACGCGCCGCGGCCGCACGCTGCGGGTGCGCTGGCCCCAGGAGGCCGATGGCGCGATGGAGGTGCTCTACGGCAGCAGCGCGCCGATCGGCGGCTGGGTCTCGCGGCGCTTCGATCGCAAGACCCCTGCCCCGACGCTTGTTTGGCGGGCCAACCTTACCGGCCCCGCGCTGCTGCGCACCGAGATCGATTGTTGAACCGTCGGCCTGCGCCGGATGGACTACGCGCGAGCCCTTAATGGGCTCTAGAGGGGTCAAGTCCGACAGCCATCCTAGGCTCTTACCCTCGATTCAAACCGCGGAGCACTACACAGATGAAGATCAGCATCATGGGCCTCGGCTACGTCGGCGCGGTCTCGGCCGGCTGCCTGTCCGAGGAAGGCCACGAAGTCATCGGCGTCGATCCCCAGCAGTCCAAGGTCGACCTGATCAACGCGGGCAAGACCCCGATCATCGAGCGCGACATCGGCGAGATGATCGAGCGCAACGTCGCCGCGGGCCGCCTGCGCGCGACCACGAACGTCTACGAAGCGGTGCGCCACACCGACGTGTCGCTCATCTGCGTGGGCACGCCCAGCATGGGCAACGGCCACATCGACCTCAAGTACGTGAAACGCGTCTGCGAGCAGATCGGCGAGGCGTTGAAGGACCACCACGGGCATACCGTCGTGATCCGCAGCACGATGCTGCCGGGCACGATGAGGAACGTGGTCATTCCCGCGCTCGAGGAGTCTTCGGGCCTCAAGGCCGGCGACGACTTCGGCCTGTGCATCAACCCCGAATTCCTGCGCGAAGGCACCGCGGTGGCCGACTACTTCGCGCCGCCCAAGACGGTGATCGGCGAGATCGACCGGGCGAGCGGCGACGTGCTGGTGAAGCTCTACGGCCACATGCCGTGCCCGCTCATCCGCACCGACTACGAGACCGCCGAGATGGTGAAGTACGCCGACAACACCTGGCACGCGCTCAAGGTGTCGTTCGCCAACGAGATCGGCAACATCTGCAAGGGCCTGGGGCTCGACAGCCACAAGCTGATGGACATCTTCTGCCAGGACACCAAGCTGAACCTGTCGCCGTACTACCTCAAGCCCGGCTTCGCCTTCGGCGGCTCGTGCCTGCCGAAGGACGTGCGCGCGCTCTCCTACAAGGCGAAGCTGCTCGACGTGCAGGTGCCGATCATCAACGCGATCCTGCCCTCCAACCAGCTGCAGATCGAGCGCGGCATCCAGGCGGTGATCGACAAGGGCAACAGGAAGGTCGGCATCCTCGGTTTCAGCTTCAAGGCCGGCACCGACGACCTGCGCGAAAGCCCGATCGTCGAGCTGGTCGAGCGGCTCATCGGCAAGGGCTACGACCTGCGCGTCTACGACAGCAACGTGAAGATGGCGAGCATCCACGGCGCCAACCGCGAGTACATCCTGAACGCCATCCCGCACATCTCGAAGCTGATGGTGGGCAGCGTCCAGGAGGTCCTCGATCACGCCGGCACCATCGTGATCGGCAACGGCTCGGCGGAATTCCGCGAGGTGCCGAAGCTGCTGGTGCCGCCGCAGCAGATCGTCGACCTGGTGCGGATCTCGGACTCCGCCAGCCTCGTGGGCGTCTACGACGGCATCTGCTGGTAGCCGCGCGTGAGGATCGAGAATGATCGAAGCCGTCGAGTTGCTGCCGGTCGCGGGTGAGTTGATGTCGTCCATCTACGAGCCGCTCGCGGCCCTCTTCATTCCCCGCAAGCGCGAGGAGACCCGGTCCCCGGACCGCCTCCGCGCGCACTACCTCGTCGAGCGGAAGCTTGCCGACCGCGTCCGCGCGGCGAAGGGACCCGAGGAGCGCCGCGCCCTCTTCGCCACCCTGTACGACGAGCTCTTCGCGCAGGTGCCGGACCATCCGCGCATCGCCGCGCGCGGGGCTTCGACGGCCTCGCGCGAGCGCGACCTCGCGTGGAACCTGGCGCAGCTGCGCCCGTACCTGCGACCCGGCTGCACGTTCCTGGAGATAGGCGCGGGCGACTGCGCGCTCTCCGCCCGCGTCGCGAAGCAGGCCGCGAAGGTTTACGCCGTCGACATCAGCCGCCAGGCGCAGGGCACGATGCCCGCGAACCTCGAGGTGGTGATCACCGACGGGCGCAGCATCGAGGTCCCCGCGGGCAGCGTCGACGTGGCGTTCAGCGATCAGCTGATGGAGCACCTTCACCCGGACGACGCCCTCGAGCAGCTGCGCAACATCCACCGGGCGCTCAAGCCCGGCGGCGCCTACATGTGCGTCACGCCCAACCGCATCTACGGCCCGAGCGACATCTCGGCGTTCTTCGACGACGAGGCGCGCGGCTTCCACCTCAGGGAATACACGCTGGGCGAGATCCGCGAGATCTTCGCCGAGGCCGGCTTCCCGAAGGTGCACGTCTACGTGGGCGCACGAGGGTTCTTCGTGCGCTGCCCGTCCTTCTTCGTGCGCACGCTGGAGCGGGCGCTGGGCGTTCTGCCCGCGGCGTTGCGCCGCAGGGCCGCCGACATGAAGATATTCCGCGCGCTGCTCGGATTGCGCGTGGCGGGGATTAAAAGATGAGAGTCAAAACCGGGGACGGACCCCAACCCAGGCAGAGGCGTGAACCGGGGTCCGCCCCCAGGAGCGTCCTCATCCTGGTGGAGAACCTCCCCAGCCCCTTCGACCGGCGCGTGTGGCAGGAAGCCGGTGCGCTTCGCGATGCCGGGTACACGGTGTCGATCATCTGCCCGACGGGCAAGGGTTACGAGTCGCGCTACGAGGAGATCGACGGCATCGCGATCCACCGCTACAAGCTGGCGATGGAAGCCGAGGGCGCCGCGGGCTACGCGATCGAGTATTCGAGCGCGCTCTTCTGGACCTTCCTTCTCTCGTGGCGCGTCCTCCTCACCCGCGGCTTCGACGTGATCCACGCCTGCAACCCGCCCGACCTCTTCTTCATCATCGGCGGCTTCTTCAAGCTGCTCGGCAAGAAGTTCGTCTTCGACCACCACGACATCAACCCGGAGCTCTACGAGGCCAAGTTCGGCCGGCGCGACTTCTTCTGGAAGCTGATGGTGGCGCTGGAGCGCTGGAGCTTCGCGACCGCCGACGTCTCGCTCGCCACCAACGAGTCCTATCGCGCCATCGCGATCGGGCGGGGCGGCATGGACCCGGGCCGTGTATTCGTGGTCCGCAGCGGTCCGAGCCTCGAGCGCCTCAAGGTCCTGCCACCCGACCAGAGCCTGAAGCGCGGGCGCAGGCACCTGGTGGGTTACGTGGGCGTGATGGGCAGGCAGGAGGGGATCGACCTCCTGCTGCAGGCCGTGCGCCACGTGGTCCACGACCTCGGGCGCCACGACATCCAGTTCGGGCTGGTCGGCGGCGGCACCTCGCTCGAGGAGATGAGGGCGCTCGCGGCCGAGCTTGGGGTAGCCGACTACGTGACCTTCACCGGGCGCGTGCCCGATGCCGAGCTGCTCGCGATGCTGAACACGGCGGATGTCTGCGTGAACCCCGACATCGCCAACCAGATGAACGACAAGAGCACCATGAACAAGATCATGGAGTACATGGCGCTCGCCAAGCCGATCGTGCAGTTCGACCTCACCGAGGGCCGCTTCTCGGCGCGGGACGCGTCGCTCTACGCGCGCGGGAACGATCCCCGGGACATGGCCGCGAAGATCGTCGAGCTGCTCGACGACCCCGAGCGCCGCGCGCGCATGGGGGAGTATGGCCGCCGGCGGGTGGAGAACGAGCTCGAGTGGCGCTACGAGGTGCCGAAGCTGCTCGCCGCCTACGAGGCGCTGTCTGCGCCGGCGGGCAAGCCCTCGATTCCCGCGCCGCGCCGGGCCTGAGGACGAGTCCGTAGGGGGTCTGGCCGCGGCGGCTTCAGTCCGTGTCAGGGCGGTCACTTCGGGCGCGCCCAGCTGTCGCCCGGTGCCATTATCCAATGAGTCTTAGATATTGTGGTTATCTAAAATATCTTAGATAATAGCCCATGATTCAGAGACGCCACTTGACCTGGGAGGAAGCCCTATCGGCCGCAGAAGCGCTACAAGTCGCGCTTCTCGATGGGATTTCACGCGCCAGGCGTTGGGGCAGGGCAGAGCTCGCCTTTCAAGGCGGGACGTCGCTTCACCTCGCTTACGGTTCTCCGCGAGCATCCGAGGACTTGGATTTCATCGTGGCGAGCGACAGGGGCTTGGATGCCGTCATGAAAAGTGCGCTCAGGCACGCGAAGGCGTACGTGCGTCAAGCAATGGGCCCAGAGGCCGAGCTCGAGATCAAGGCTCGCGCCGTGGACCCGAAGACGGGCGAGAACAGGAATCCCCGCATTTACATGGTCTCCTTCCGCGCCCCTGTATTTCTCGAGAGCGTAAAGGTGAAGGTCGAGTTCCGGGTTGCCGATCCGAACGCCGCCGCCAGCTACGATTCCGAAGTGCGAGTCGTTCGACTGTCCCAAGAGGCGCAAATGCGCCGTCCGATCAAGCTCGCCATCTCTCAGGCAATCATTCCCACCGCTCAGCTATCGGAGATCTACGCCGACAAGATCCATGCAATCGCCGGCCGCGAGTACCTGAAGCATCGGGACGTCTTCGATCTCTGGTGGCTTGACCAGCAAGGAGCTGCGCTCCAAGGCGCGGCCCTCCGCAGCGCCCTGAGGAATCGCCGAGATCTCTACCCCAAGGGACCGCGGATCGAAAGGGACTGGGCAAATCGCCTGCGCGCACGCGCCTCCCAAATCTTGGAGCCCACAACGCTCGCGGTCTTCTCGAAAGACCTTGGCCGCTGGCTTGCTCTCGGTGGGCAATCGATCCTCTCGGACCCGGAACATACGCTGCGGATCGCGGAGCGCGCCACAGTTCGCATACTCGATGCAGCCGATCTTGTCGATCCTGCAGGGAAATTGACGACCGATACGGCTACTCTCGGTGACGAGCAGGCCTCATGACGCCCAAGCGGACGTATACATCCGCGCGCGCGCGACTCATGAAGCTTGCTGACTTCGGGCCGTTCTTTGAGGGTAAGCACGCGATCCAGGTCTTCGACTGGGATTCGAAGACGGCCGCCCACTACCTTTGGCTGTGGCAAAAGCAAGGGCTGGTGAAGCCGCTGGGTGGGAAGAGCGACGTCTTTTTCAATCTGGTTGCTGACCATGCCGCGGAGAACCAAATCGAGGCAGCGATTCAACGCGTGATGCCCGGCGCCGCAGTAGGCGCCCTCAATGTGCTTAACGAATCGGGCATCACGACCCAAAGGCCTGGCACGCTTCAATTGCTGGTGCGACCCGATGAGCCTCAGTTCAAGATCTTCGGCGCTTCGGTGCAATCACGTCCGAATGCCTGGTGGCGGATGATTGGCCTGCATGGCGGAGTCGTCCGGGGCAGCGAACAGTTCCTCGCACGGCTCAGCCAGGGGGCGGCCGTTGCAGACAGCGCCCTCTCACCTGGCGGTCTGGATCCCGATGACATCGATTTCGACCTGGTGAGGCCGGCGGAGCGAAAGCGCGCGGTCAAACTCTTGAAGGTGCTCTCTCCCGTCGCGACCTCCGCGATCAATCTTGAGGAGGCCTACATTCGAGTATGGAATGCACATCGGGAGGGAAGAGGAGTGGCGCGAGCACCTCCCAGCTGAGGGGCTTGACGAGGTGATGGCGAAAACCGGCCGCGCGCGATAGCTCCAGGTCGGCGGGCTGGCCATATCCGGAAGCGACGATATAACGCGCCGCGGGATGGATCGCCATCAGGCGCCGTCCGAGCTCGAGTCCGTCCAGGTCCGGAAGGCCGATGTCGATCACGAAGATGTCGTGCGCCGCGACCGCGGCCTCCAGGGCACTGGCCGCGTCGTAGCATACGGCCACCTCGTGACCGGCCAGCTCGACGAGCGCTGCCAGCGTGTCGGCGGCATCGCGGTTGTCGTCGATGATGCAGACCCGGCGCCTGGTGGTAGTGCGCACCGGCGTGGGCTCGCGGGCGGGAATCGGTTCGGCACGGACCACGGGCAGCTCGACGGTGAAGCGGCTGCCACGCCCGCGGCCCTCGCTGTGGCCGTACACCCGGCCGCCATGGAGTTCGACCAGCCGGCGCACCAGCGTGAGCCCGATGCCGAGCCCGCCCTGGGACCGGTCGATGCCGCGCGGCCCTTGCGTGAGCAACTCGAAGACATGCGGAAGCAGTTCCGGCTCGATGCCCTGGCCGCTGTCCGACACCTCGATGCGCGCGTGGCCCTCGGCGAGCGTCACGTCGACGTCGATGGTTCCGGCGGGCGGGGTGTAACGCGCCGAGTTGCTGAGGAGATTCACGACGACCTGGATGAGGCGTGCGCGGTCTCCCCGGACCGCGATCGGGAGGGAAGCCATCCGCGTCCGCAGCGAGTGGTTGCGCGCCTGCAGCAGGGGCATCGCCTGCTCGATGGCGTTCTGCACCACCTGCGCGATTTCCACCGTCTCGGACTGCAGCGAGACCAGGCCGCGCGTGACCCGCGACACGTCCAGGAGGTCGGCTACGAGCTTGGTCACGTGGTCGACCTGGCGGGCGATCACCTCGCTCGCCTTGCGCGTGCGCCGTTCGTCGTGCGCCGACATGAGAAGGATTTCCGCCGCGGAGCGGATCGGCGCGAGCGGGTTGCGCAGCTCGTGGGCCAGCATCGCGAGGAACTCGTCCTTGCGCCGGTCGCCTTCGCGCAGCGCGGCCTCGGCCTTCTTGTACGGATCGATGCTGAAGGTCGCCCCCACCATGCGCTTGCCCCCGTCCGGGCCGCGATAGACCTTGCCGCTGGTGGACAATCAGCGCTCGCCGCCCTCCGGAAGCACCACCCGGAATTCGGCCGTGAAGCCGGCCTCGGCAGCGACGGCCTGCTGGATGCGCGCCCAGACCGCGGCGACGTCATCGGGATGCACGCG
>JBKJTM010000291.1:0-9916 GCA_046590805.1 Usitatibacter sp. | reverse complement strand
GCTCGCCACGCTGCTCGGCGAGCGCCTGCCTAAGCGCTTCGCGCAGCAGTGGTGCGATGCGCACGGGCTCACCACTGCGCTGGTGCAGCTCTCGGATCGCGCGCTCGAGGACGCGGCGGCGGGGCTCACCGAATGGAAGGTGCAACCCTCGGGCACGCTTGGCTACAACAAGGCGGAGGTCACGCTGGGCGGCGTCGATACGCGCGGGCTGTCATCGAAGACGATGCAAGCCGCGACCGTGCCCGGGCTCTACTTCATCGGCGAGGCGGTCGATGTCACCGGCCACCTCGGCGGCTTCAACTTCCAGTGGGCCTGGGCCTCCGGCCACGCCGCCGGGACGGCGCCATAGGTCGAGCGCGTAGGCCTTGTCGCAGCGGTTCGCGGCGAGCGGACGCTCGATCGGCTTGAAGCCGGCCTTCTGGTAGAGCGAGATCGCCTCCTTCAGCACCGAGGCGGTCTCGAGCTCTATGCGCGTGGCGCCCTTCGATCTCGCGAACGCGAGGATGCGCGCCAGCAAACGCTTGCCGAGGCCCTGGCCGCGCGCCTCCGGCGTGAGGTACATCTTGCGCAGGTCCCAGGTGCTGCCGTCGAGCGGGGCGATGCCGCAGCTGCCGACGATGCTCCCGTCGGCGGCGACCGCGACGATGAAGCCGCCGCCGCGCGAGAAGTAATAGGCATCGAGGTCGGCCAGGTCGCGATCGGTGCCGCCGGGATCCGAAGCGATGCGGTATTCGGCCAGCACGCCGTTCACC
This sequence comes from Usitatibacter sp., assembly GCA_046590805.1. Lineage (GTDB taxonomy): Bacteria > Pseudomonadota > Gammaproteobacteria > Burkholderiales > Usitatibacteraceae > Usitatibacter. Next base: position 9,164 of record JBKJTM010000291.1, on the reverse strand, counting down.
ACGCCGCGCACCGCCGTCGCATCCTCAGGCCGCGCCGCGCGAATCGCGGGGCCGGCGAAGCCGGCCCGGGTGCGGGCAGCGCGCTCGCGCTCCCCCGCCAGCTCGGCGACGAACGCGCGCGCCTCGGCGGGACGCTGCGCCTTCGCACTCACCGCCGCCGTGTAGACGGTCTCGAGGTCGCAGCCTTTCGGCAACGGCGCCACCAGGCGGATGCCGGGCGTGGCGATGATCTCGGTCGCCTGGGTGCAGCCGATCGGATCGCCGCCGGCCTTCGCCATCGCGGCCATGGCGGTGGCACCGTTGGGAAAGGTTTCGAAGCGCGGCTCGACCTGCGCACGGATGCCGAGCCCGTCGATCACCTTGGCGAAGTGGATTCCGGCGGTCGCCTTGGCGGGATCGGGAAAGTAGATCGCGTCCGCCGCGAGGAGCGCCGCGCGCAGCCGCTCGGGGGTCGAGACATCGGGCGAGGCCGAATCCGCGCGCACCGCAACGGAGGTTGCGACGGCGCCCAGGTCCGCGCATGTGTCGGCGAGGACCTCGCCGCTCGCCGCGAGCTCGGTGACCTGCGCGTGGGTGAGGATCAGCACGTCGCACGGTGTGCCGCCGCGGAATTTCTCCAGCATCGCCCCGACCGCGCCGAAGGAGCCCGCGACCTCGATCGTGCGTTCGCCGGCGACCGTGGATACCAGCCCCTGCGCCGCGCCGGCGCTGACGAAATCGAGCTTCATCCGCGCCTTACTGGTCGGGCTTGGCGCCGGAGATGCGCACGACGCGCGCCCACTTTTCGATGTCGTCGCGCATGAAGCGCCCGAACTCATCCGGGGACATCGACATCGCCACCGCGCCCTGCTTCGCCCAGGTCTGCTTCATCTCCGGCGCGTTCGCGGCCTTGGTGATCTCGGCGTTGAGCCGCTCGACGATGGCACGCGGCGTCGCCGCCGGTGCCATGATCCCCAGCCAGATCACGGCGTCGTAGCCCGCGACGCCCGCCTCCGAAACCGTGGGCACGTCGGGCAGGACGCCCGAGCGCGCCTTGCCGGAGGTGCCGAGCGCCTTCAGCTTGCCGGCGCGCACGTTGGGCGCCATGGTGGTGATCGCATCGAACATCATCTGCACCTGGCCGCCGAGGATGTCGGTGCGCGCGCCCGAGCTTCCCTTGTACGGGACATGCACGATGTCCACGCCCGCCATCGCCTTGAAGAGCTCTCCGGCCATGTGGTACGGCGTGCCCGGGCCCGAGGAGGCGTAGTTGAGGCCGCCGGGCTTCGACTTCGCCAGCGCGATGAACTCGGCGAGCGTGTTCGCCGGCACCGAGGGGTGCACGACCATCAGCAGGTCGGAGTAATTCACCGGCGCCACCGGGACGAAATCGCGCAGCAGCTGGAAGGGCTTGTCCTTGATCAGCGACTCGTTGACGGTGTGGGTGTTCGACATCATCAGCAGCGTGTAGCCGTCGGGCGCGCTCTTCGCCACCGCATCGGTGCCGACGATGGCGCCGCCTCCCGGGCGGTTCTCGACCACGAACGATTGCCCGAGCGCGGCCTGCAGCCGCTCGCCGATGGTGCGCGCATAGATGTCGGCAGGTCCGCCGGCAGCGAACGGCACGATGATCTTCACCGGCCTGGCGGGATAGGGCTGTGCGAGCGCGTGTTGGGCCGCGAAAAGCGTGGCCGCGAGCGTTGCGAGCAGACGGTGGATCATGGCGGGGCTCCCTCGAGAATTTCCGGGGATCGTATCAAAGTGCCGGGCAGCGCTGCCTCAGGCGACGCGGATCGCCCCGCCCGTGGAGGGAGCCCACGATCGCGCTATCGCGTCAGCCGGTCTTGCGGAACGTCGTCTCTGAGCACTGCGGGCAGGGCGGCAGCAAAGTGGTGCGCGTGGTGCGCAGCGCCCAGCCGCAGCTCTCGCAGGTAAGGTTGCCGGCGGTGGTGATGTCGCCGGTGCGGAAGGTGAGCGCGGGATGGTCGCGCTGCAGCAGATCGCGGCGAAGGAATTGCCGCAGGCGCCCGGCGTTCTCGGCGGTGAACTCTCCGGCGGCGACCAGGGTGTCGCACGCGGTGTCGAGCGCGCCGTCGAACGCCGCCGCGGTCTTCTCGCCGGCGGTTCCGAACAGCGACTGGAACTGGACCAGCAGGCGATCGAAGAGATGCTCCTGCTCGTAGCGCTGCGCTTCGCCGACAGGCTGCATGTGCATCAGCGCCCCGTTGGGCGGCCGGTTGCGGGGGCCGGAGCGCTTGCGTCCCAGGTGGGTGCGGATCGCGCCCCGAGTGCGCGAGCGCTGCGGCTGGTCGTTGTCGTTCGGTTCTGAAGGATGCCTCATGACCTCACTCCATCGGGCAAGTATCCTTGCGACCGTGCGCTGACAAGGGGAGTTCACAAATTTCTTCCCTGATTGGGGTTGACGATGGCGATGCTGCATGGCAGCATTCGACCATCTACACGAAGGGCGGAGTTTTTCCGAGAGACATGAAGACCACTTTCATCCATCTGCCAGCCATGCGCCCGACCGCGCCGGCGTCCTGCTTTGCGCAGGGCATCGACCGTCCGGCCGTAAAGGACTGGCTGCTCTCCGGGAGAACGACGGAATAGACCTCAGCATCGTCAGCGAGGAATTCCCCGCAAAACCCGGAGAGCCGAAAAGACCTCCGGGTTTTGTGCTTTTGGCATCCAGGAAAGCGACAGGGGAATACGACGATGAACGCATCGAACCGGTACGCGGCGTGGAATTGGCTTCCCCTGCCGCGGAGGAAGTCGAAGAGGAAGCAGCTCGGCTTTGCGCTTTACGAGGCCGAGCGCCGCCCGGGGTTGCCCGCGCGGACCGCGAACGCCCAGGCGCGCTTCGAATACGAGGCGCGCCAGGCGATGCGCGAGTGGCTGATGTTGTAGATGCTGTAGACCGGCAACTTCGCGGGCTGTGCGCGGCCCGCCTAACGAGGATTTCGGGTTGCCGCCCGGCCTTCGGTGGAGGGACGCCTCGACGAAGGAGACGGGTTCGATGACGTAGCCGCCGGCCCCATGGCCGGCGGCGGTCAGAAAATGGTGTCGGAGTCGTTTATTTGAATTTCTCGCGGAGCTTTTCGCTTTCCACCCGCAGGATCATCGCGTCCAGGCCGACGGCGGTGAACGTGGTGCCCCATTCCATGTAGCGGCGGGCGGATGCCTCGTCAACGGCGAGGATGCCCGCGGGCTTGCCGCACGCCTTGATGCGCTCGATGGCGTCCTCGATCGCCTTCTGCACCTCGGGGTGGTTCTGCTGGCCAAGGTGGCCCAGGCCCGCGGCCAGATCCGCCGGGCCGATGAAGACGCCGTCGACGCCGTCGGTGCGCGCGATCGCCTCGAGGTTGTCGAGGCCCAGGCGCGACTCGATCTGCACCAGCAGGCAAAGCGCTTCCTCGGCGCGCCTCACGTAATCGTCGACGCGGCCGAATCGCGAGGCGCGAGTGACGCCCGCCACCCCGCGCACCCCGCGCAGCGGGTAGCGGCTCGCCGCCACCGCCGCCTGCGCCTGCTCGGCCGTCTCGACGTACGGGATGAGGAGGCTTTGCGCGCCGATGTCCAGGTAGCGCTTGATGAGCACCTTCTCGTTCCACGCCGGCCGCACGATGGTGGAGACCGGGTAGGGCGCCGCGGCCTGGAGCTGCGGCAACACCGTGGTCGGGTCGTTGGGCGAGTGCTCGCCGTCGATCAGCAGCCAATCGAATCCCGAGCCGGCGACGATCTCGATGCTGTACGGGCTGGCGAGGGAGACCCACAGGCCCACCTGCTGTTGTCCGGCGAGGATGGCTTTCTTGAAGCGGTTGGCGGGCAGGTCCATAGGATCCGTTCGGATCAGGGTGGGCGGGAGTCTCGCGGATTCTATGCGCTCGCGACGAAATATTCGACCGGCGTAGGACAAGTCTGATAGCGCGGGGTCCGGTTGATGAAGGACACTGTGTGTCGTATTCACCAGAAGGAGCCGGCCCATGACTCACGAATACGATTTCGAGATGGTGAAGCGGGCATACGCGGAAATGGCACGCCGGGCGCGCGAAAAAGACGAAGTGCGGCGCCTTCCGCGCAACGGGTTACCCCAGCAGGTCCCGCAGCAAGCCGACAGTGGCAGCCAACGTCAGCCGTATCCTGCGTAGAACGTCCCCCTGTCCGACGAAAAACCCCGCCCTTGCGGGGTTTTTTATTGGGCGAGCGAGTGATGCAATGGGTCAGCGCCATTTCGGCGCGGAGACGCCGAATTTGAAGCATTCAGCCGCACATCCTTTTCTCGCCGCGGTCGCCGCGATGGTGGTGCTCGCGTGGCCCGCGTCGGGCGACGAGCCGGATCCGCAGCAGGCGACCGCCGCCTCGCTGAAGCAGAAGCGCGCCGCCCTGAAAGAGCGCCTCGACGCGAGCCCCTTCGGGCGCCCGTTGGTGCTCGACTCCACCGACGCTGGCGGAAACCTCAAGGGCGACGTGTACGCGGTGCTCGAGCAGCCGTTCCGCACGGTGCAGTCGCTGGCCGCGGCGCAGTCCTGGTGCGACGTGCTGGTGCTGCCGTTCAACGTGCAGAAGTGCGAGGCGAAGGGCGACCAGATGAGCGTCTTCATCGGCCGCAAGCCCGATGCGAAGCTCTCCGATGCCAAGCGCCTCGACCTCAGGCACTCGCTCGTCGCGCGTGGCGAGGACCTGCTGCAGGTGCGCCTGGTGGCGCCCACCGGCCCCGCGGGGACGAAGGACTACCGCATCGTCTTCGAGGCGACGCCGCTCGACGAGCGCCGCACCATCGTGCATCTCGCCTACGGCTACGGCTATGGCGCGATGTCCTCGCTGGTGATGCAGAGCTACCTCGCGACCTCCGGCGCCGACAAGGTGGGATTCACCACGCAAGGCGTGGACGAGCAGGGCAAGCCCCAGCTGGTGGGCGGCATGCGCGGCGTGATGGAGCGCAACACGATGCGCTACTTCCTCGCGATCGAGGCCTACCTGGACGCGGTCGACGTGCCTGCGGACAAGCGCAGGGCGGCGCGCGCCGAGCGCTGGTATGCCTCGGTGGACAAGCACCCCCGCCAGCTTCGCGAGCTGACGCGCGCGCAATACCTCGCGCTGAAGGCTTCACAGCAGGCTTCCTAGCGCCGCCCGCAGAAACGAACTCTCAGCCGCGCCCGACAAATGGCATCTTCGTCGCCATGACGGTAAGAAACTGCACGTTCGCATCGAGCGGCAAGCTGGCCATGTAGACGATCGCGTCGGCGACGTGCTTCACGTCCATGCGCGGCTCGATCGCGATCTCGCCGTTCGCCTGCGGCATCCCCTTGGTCATGCGCTCTGTGAGCGGGGTGATGGCGTTGCCGATATCGATCTGGCCGCAAGCGATGTCGTGCTTGCGCCCGTCGAGCGAGGTGCACTTGGTCAGGCCGCTGATCGCGTGCTTGGTGGCGGTGTAGGCCACGCTGTTCGGGCGCGGCGCGTGCGCGGAGATCGAGCCGTTGTTGATGATGCGTCCGCCCTTCGGATCCTGCCCCTTCATGATGCGGATCGCCTCCTGGGTGCAGAGGAAGGCGCCGGTGAGGTTCGCGTCGACCACGTTCTGCCATTGCTCGAGCGTGAGGTCTTCCATCGGCACGGGCGGCGCGCCGGTGCCGGCGTTGTTGAACAGCAGGTCGAGCCGCCCGAAGCGCTGCAGCGTCTGCGCGAACAGGTTGCGCACCGATTCCTGCTTGCCGACGTCGGTGACCACCGCGAGCGTGCGGTCCCCGGCGCCCGACTCGGCGACCGCCTGTTCGAGCATCTCGGCGCGGCGTCCGGCGAGCGCCACGCTGTAGCCCTCGACGAGCAGCGCCAGCGCCGCGGCCTTGCCGATGCCCGTGCCCGCGCCGGTGACGATCGCGACTTTCCCCTTTCCCTTCATTCCAATCCCTCCAGCACTTCCCGCATGGTCGAAACGATCTCGTCGATGTGCTTCTCCTCCACGATCAGCGCCGGGGCGATGGCGATGATGTCCCCGGTCTGGCGCACCAGCACGCTCTTCTCGTAGCAGCGCAGGAAGGTCTCGAAGGCGCGCGCGTTCGGGGCGCCGGGACGGGGCGCGAGCTCCACTGCGCCCACCAGCCCGTGGTTGCGGATGTCGATCACGTGCTTCACGCCCTTCAGCGAATGGAGCGCGTTCTCGAAGTAGGGCGACATGCGCGCTGCGCGCGCGAACAAATCCTCGTCCTTGTACAGCTGCAGCGTGGCGATGCCGGCGGCGCACGCGAGCGGATGGGCCGAGTAGGTGTAGCCGTGGAAGAGCTCGATCGCGCCCGCCGGCCCCGACATGAAGGTCGAGTAGATGTCGGTGGAGACGATCACCCCACCCATCGGGACCGCGCCCGAGGTGATCCCCTTGGCAAAGGTCACCATGTCCGGCACGACACCGTACACCTCGCTCGAGAAGGCCGCCCCCAGCCGCCCGAAGGCGGTGATGACCTCGTCGAAGATGAGCAGGATGCCGTGCTTCCTGGTGATCTCGCGCAGCCGCTGCAGGTAGCCCTTCGGCGGGATCAGCACGCCGGTGGAACCCGCCATCGGCTCGACGATCACCGCCGCGATGGTGGAGGCGTCGTGCAGCGCCACCAGGCGCTCGAGCTCGTCGGCCAGGTGCGCGCCCCATTCGGGCTGGCCGCGCGAGAACGCGTTGCGGTCCGGATGGTGCGTGTGCGGCAGGTGGTCGACGCCGGCGAGCATCGTGCCGAACATCTTCCGGTTGGCGGGAATGCCGCCCACGGAGATGCCGCCGAACCCCACGCCGTGGTAGCCGCGCTCGCGGCCGATGAGGCGCGTGCGCGCGCCCTCGCCGCGGACGCGGTGCCAGGCGAGCGCGATCTTGAGCGCGGTATCGACGGACTCCGAACCGGAGTTGCAGAAGAAGACGCGGTCGAGGCCCTGCGGCGAGATGTCGACGATACGGTTGGCGAGCTCGAAGGCGAGCGGGTGCCCCATCTGGAAGGCGGGCGCGTAGTCCATCGTCGCCGCCTGCTTCTGGATCGCCTCGACGATCGGCTTCCTGCCGTGGCCCGCGTTGCAGCACCACAGGCCCGCGAACCCGTCGAGGATCCGGCGGTTGTCGTCGGTGGTGTAGTACATGCCTTCGGCCTTCACCATCATCCGCGGCTTCGCCTTGAAGCTGCGGTTGGCGGTGAATGGCATCCAGTAGGCCTCGAGCTCGGCGGGCGCGAGGTGCAGCTGGTCGGAAAGAATCGTCATTCTTTGCTCTCCCTAGGAGACGAGCAATTTAACCCAATGCCGAAATCGTCGCCGTAGCGCGACAGGCCCTGCCAGCGTTCTCCCACCTGCGAGTCGCGGCAACAACCCGATGGGTGACCGCGCCCGCGCGCCGAACAACCCGAATCGCCAGTAACAGATCCAGAAACAATTTGTTGCAATTCGGGCCGGCGCCGCGAGGCGTCCGGCCCGTTTTTCGTGTCATCCGACCTCGCAGGCCGCGCGTTTGATGAGCACGGAGGTGACAACCATGCGCAAGCTGATCATCGGAAGCTTAGTTGCAGCAGCCCTGAGTGCGGCGGCATTCCCCGCCGCGGCCCGCACGAACGTGGATTTCTTCGTCAACATCGGTCCGCCGCCGGTGTACCGCGAGATGATTCCCCCGTCCCGCGCGGGCTATGCGTGGGCCCCTGGTTATTGGGACTGGCGCTACGGGCGTTACTACTGGGTCGGCGGAACCTGGTCGCGCCATCGCGCTGGTTATTATTACGAGCCGGTGCGCTGGCATAACCGTGACGGTCGCTACTACCGCGCCGGCGGCTGGCGCGACTCGGATGGCGACGGCGTGCCCAACCGCTACGACCGCGCGCCCTATAACCCGCGCTGGCGTTAAGGCGGCGCCATCAGCATGTCGGCGCCGCCGCGTCGGCATGTTTGTTGATCGCGGCGCACCATGAAGCCCGACGTGACAGCGCCGGCTCTGGGTCCAGCCAATAGTCCGACGCGAACCGTGGGCCAATGCCGACGCAGTTACCGGAATGCACCGGCATTGGCCGCGCCGCGCTTTCGCTAACCTAGGCGGAGTACAACTGGCGCAAGGAGGCGAACATGTGGACCCGGCGAGTGCTTCTGGCGACGATGGTCGCCGCGGCGGCGATGTCACTGCCCCGCCACGTGCCGGCCTCATCGAGCCCCGGGGTGAGCGTACACGCCGTCGCCGCGAGCTCGTTCCGCTAGAGCCCGTTTGATCTGAATTGCCTGTCCACCGGAATGCCGGCGCAGCGCGCCGGCATTTTGCTTTTGCGCGGTCGATTGCCTTCCTCGGGGGCGCGGGAGATGATGGGGGCCAGCAATGAGACTCATCACCTACGCATCAGGTCCCAACGGATTGCCCCGGCTGGGCGTCCGAGTTGGCCACCGGGTGCTCGACGTCGAACCCGCCTCGCGGGTGGACGGCGAGCCGCTTCCCTCCTCGATGAAGGGCCTGCTTCGCGAGGGACGCGGCGCGCTCTCGCGGGTGCGGGCGCTCGCCAAGGCGGCCCAGTCGAGCGCCGGGCGCTACTCCACCGCGATGCTCGAAGAGAAGGCCATTCGCTTCCTCCCCCCGCTTCCGGATCCCGAACGGTTTCTCCGCATGGACGGCGACAACCGAGCGCATCGCGAAGAGCCCGGGTCCGCGCTCGTCGGGCACAACGCGAAGGTCGCCAAACCCGCGGCCGCGGCGGGCCTGGATTGCCGGCCAACGCTGGTGCTGGTGATCGGCCGGCACGCGCTCGGCGTGACGGGTGACGACGATGCGATGGATTACATCGCCGGCATGACGGTCCTTGCCGACCTTGGCGACCGCGCCTCGTCCCAGGCTGCTGTGCCGGGATTAGGCGCCATCGGCCCGGAGATCGTGACCATCGACGAGATTGCCGATCCCTACGACCTGTGGATCACTTGCGAGGTGAACGGCGAGGAGCGCTGCCGCTTCAACAGCGGCGACCAGATGCACAGGATGAGCGCGATCCTGGCGCTGCTTTCGCGCACCACCGCCCTCCAGGCCGGGGACCTGGTGACCGCCGGTGGCGATGGCGCCGAGGCGGTCCCGCTCAAGCCCGGTGACGTGGTCGAGTGCTTCATCGAGGGCCTCACGACACTCAGGACCACGATCGCGGCTCCCTAGTCCTACCGAAACTCAGGATTGTTCCTACAGCGAGTACCACCGC
>JBKJTM010000061.1:0-4308 GCA_046590805.1 Usitatibacter sp. | reverse complement strand
CCTCGCGAGGAAATAGACGAACGGCACGAGGAATGCGAGGCCGACCAGCCGACCCATCAGCCGGTGCACGTATTCCCACCAGAAGATGCGCTTGAAGCCGGGGAGCTCCATGTCGTGGTTGCGCACGCGGAACTCCGGGGTCCCGCGGTACTGGGCGAAGGACTCCTCCCACTGCGCGTCGTTGAGCGGCGGAATGGCGCCCACCAGCGGCTTCCACTCGACGATCGACAGCCCCGAGTGCGTGAGGCGGGTGATGCCGCCGATCACGACCGTGAGGAAGATGAGCCCGCAGCAAGCGAGCAGCCAGGCGGCGACGAGGCCGCGAGAGGAAGTGGGGGTGGGTGGCATGGGACTCGGCGGCATATTTTGCCGCAGAGTCGCCTTGCCTGCTTCAGGCGGCCCTGCGCTGCCTCGCCGCGTCCAGCTGGGCCTGGGCGAATTCCCAGTTGAGGAGCTTCGCGATCACCGCCTTCACGAATTCCGGCCGGCGGTTCTCGTAGTCGACGTAATAGGCGTGCTCCCAGACGTCGATCGCGAGGAGCGGCGTCGCGCCATGGGCGATCGGCGTATCGGCGTTCGAGGTGGCGAGGATCTCGAGCTTGCCGCCGCGCTCGGCGAGCCACGCCCAGCCGCTGCCGACGCATTCGATCGCCGCCTTGGCGAAGTCCTCGGCGAACTTCTCGTGCCCGCCCAGCTCCGCATCGATGCGCCTGGCGAGCTCGCCCTTCGGGGCCCCGCCGGCCTTGGGCGCGAGGCAATTCCAGAAGAAGGTGTGGTTCCAGGCCTGGGCGGCGTTGTTGAAGATCTTGCGGTGCTCTTCCTTGCCGGCGGTCTCGGCGACCACTTTCTCCAGCGGCATCCCGGCGAACCGGGTGCCGGCGACCAGCTCGTTCAGCTTGGTCACGTAGGCCTGGTGGTGCTTTCCGTAGTGCAGCTCCATGGTCTTGGACGAGATCACGGGCTCGAGGGCGTCCTCGGGCCAGGGCAGGGGCGGCAGCTTGAAGGGTCCGGCGGCTTCGGTCATTGGATTTCTCCAGTAGGCCTCCTATGACGCCCGATCCGTCGCGCGGTTCTGTAGGTCCCGTCCGACAGCGGTATCAGATTGAATCACCTCCCCCCTTCACCTCCGCCGACATATTCCGCGCGGGGCCGAAACGATGATTCGGGTAGCTTCGGGAAGTACGCCGGGGCAGCAGTCTGTGACTTAGCCAACCAACTCTCAACCAAGATCACGCGCCATGAATTGGGACCGCTGCGGCGAACGCACCCGGTGGGTCCAGTGACTGGAATCGCGAAGGAGCCCAATATGAAAATGACCACTCTTTACGCCGCCCTCACCGGGGCCCTGCTGCTCGGCGCGGCGACCCTCGTACCTGCCCAGAAAATCCCCAGCGAGGCCGCCAAGGCGGTGACGCCGAACTCGATGGAGAACAAGACCACCGGTATCTCCAGTGCCGAATACAAGGCCGAGAAAAACCGCGTCGAAGCCGACGCCAAGGCCGCCAAGAAGGCCTGCGATTCGTTGAAGGACAACGCCAAGGACATCTGCCAGGCCGAGGCGAAGGGCAAGGAAAAGCTCGCCAAGAAAGAGCTCGATCTCAAGAAGAACCCGAACGACAAGAACCGGGTTGACCTCGAGAAGATGAAGGCCGAAGTCGCCTACGAGGTGGCCAAGGAGAAGTGCGAAGACCAGAAGGGCGCCGACGCGCTCAGCTGCAAGAAGCAGGCGAAGGCCGAGAAGGACAAGGCGCTCGCCGCGGCCAAGGGCAAGAAGCTCGCCTCGAGCAAGTAATCGCTCGAAGCACGTCGCAAGCGAGGGCCGATCTCCGGATCGGCCCTTTCCTTTTGGGCCCGGGAGCAGCGGCATCGGACAACGCCTATAGGCGAATCCGCGCCCGCCGACAGATCAGCGCAGTCGCGCGGCCGATCATCGGTCCCACAGCAACCCGGAAAGCCGTTTTATGAAGCGCCGCACCGTCCTCATAACCGCCATCCTCGCCGCCGGCCTGAGCGTTGCCGCCCTGGGAATCCGAGCCGCCGTGGACACTCCCCGCACGCTGATGTCCCCTGAGACCCACAAGAGCCTGCAACGCGAGGTCGAGGCGTCCACCCGCCTCGCGCTGGCGCGATGCCGCGATGCTTCCAGGGCCGACCGGGACGTGTGCAAGGCGGAAGCACGCGCCGCCGAGCGGGTCGCTCTGGCGGACCTGTCGGCGCGTTACCACGGCACCCACTCCGCAATGGAGGACGCGGCCTCGGCGCGGGCGAAGGCTTCCTTCGACGTCGCCAAGGCGCGCTGCGGCGCGAAAGTCGGCGACGGGCGCGTCGAGTGCCTGCAGCAGGCGCGGGACGAGCGCAACCGCCTGCTCGCCGGGAACCGCCCCTCCACGACCTAGAAGCTGTACTTGAGCTAGAAGCTGTACTTGAGGACGATGCGGTCGCGCCGTAAGGAAATGCTTTCCGGGGTGAGGCCACCGATGCGCGGCATGTACTCCCTGGCGCGGCGGTAGACCACGCGCCCGTCGCGAAGGTCGTAGCAAAGGTCGGTCGTGGCGGTCTCGCAGCTGCCGCGGGGACCGCGGCGCTCCAACTCTTCGGTGAGGATCATCTCCGGCAGCGGATCGCGCCCGGCGCGGAACGGCGCGTCGACGCTCTTGGCCGCTCGCGCGGAGGCCGACGCCAGGCTGCTCGAGCGCAGATCCGCCCCTTCGGCAGCCCGGGCGGGCAGCCCCAGCGAGGCGACGATGGCGATGGCGAGCAGACGACGCATATCGGGCTCCAACTCCGGGACAACGGCTCCACGATAGTCCCCCAACGCCCGGCAGTCTGTGGCGGATGGCGTGAACGCCCCTCCGCTAAACGGCCTGCGCGGTGTGGCATAAGTCACGGAGTCGGCCGCGCGCGGCTCGCGCCCGTGGACGCCAACCGCGCGCGCCGATCCTGCCCGCCAGGCGCTCAGTGCGTGCGCAGGCAGGCGCTCATGAAGGCCCTGCGCTCGTCGCCTTTCAGCTCCTTCTTCGCCGCCTCGACGTTGCAGCTCTTCATCCGGTTCTGTTGCCCGGTGGGCGCCTTCTCGGCTTCCTTCGCGTCCGCCTTTTGGGGAGCTGGCGGCTCCGCCTCCGCGGCCACGGCGGCGGTGATCGAGAGCAGCGCTGCGATGGCGGTGTATGCGGCGATTCGACCGAACATGGTTCTCACGGTGTCCCTCCTGGGATGGTTGGTGGAGGCGCCATGACACCGCGCGCGCGGCCCGCGGGCGAGCGTAAATCCCAAATATCACGATCGGCTTTACAGCCCGCGATACATGTCGGAAAGTGCCGACTTTGTCCTACGTGGAGTTTGGCAAACCTCAGCACTCAATTTGAGACATTCCCCATATATTGCTTCGCCGCGGCGGCGGAGACTGGTGCTCATGGAAACGGCGGTTGGCCGCCGATGGAGGTGAAAGTGAAGCGCCTGATGAACGAACAAGTGCTCCGCCAGGAAAACGTCGCGCACCACGGCACCGGCGGACGCAGCGAAGAGAACTGCTCGCTTGGCTTCCACCCGGCGTTCTACGACTTCGCCACCCAGCGCATCTATCCGTCCCGCTTCGCCGATGGACGCCTCGCGCCCTGCCATCTCCTCGATGGGCTTCCCGAGGACGTCATCACCGACCGCACCGCCTCGGGCCGCGTCACCTCGGTCAAGGCGACCGTGATCTCGGGCTTCGTGCGCAACGGCTTCTTCTATACGCGCACCGCCGCCGCGCGCGCCGCGCAGGAATGGACCCACGCGCCGCGCCACGCGAGTCTCGACTGACCGACCCCTCCGGCTACACCCGAAGGCCCGTCACCGACGGGCCTTTTCATTTCACCCATCGTTTCAGCTATCGTTCGGACTTCATCCCCCGACGGCCAAGCACGGAGACAAGCGCCCTTGACCTTCATCCGCAGCATCGGCACCGCGGTGCCCGAAAGAACCTTCACGCAGCGCGAGTGCTGGGAGGCGCTACAGCGCGCCGATCGGCCCGAGCTCACGCCGCGAACGCGCGCGGTGCTGCAGGGCATCCTGAACCATGACAACGGCATCGAGCGGCGCTCGCTCGCGCTCGACGTCCTGGACGAGTGCTTCGATCTCGACCCCGACACGCTCAATCGCCGGTTCGTGAAGCACGCGCCCGCGCTGGCTTCGGCCGCGGCGCGCAAGGCGCTGGCGCGCGCCGGGCTCGAGGCGGACCAGGTGGACGCGCTGGTGATCAGCACCTGCACCGGCTACCTTTGCCCGGGGCTCACCAGCTATGTCGCCGAGTCCCTCGGCCTGCGGCCC
>JBKJTM010000201.1:0-3370 GCA_046590805.1 Usitatibacter sp. | reverse complement strand
GCCGAGGAAGCCCTGAAGTCGAAGGCATACGACCTCTGCCTCACCGACATGCGGTTGCCCGATGGCGATGGCCTCGAGCTGCTGCGCCACATCGCCGAGAACTACGGCAACACGCCGGTGGCGGTGATCACGGCCTACGGCTCCACCGAGAACGCGGTGGCGGCGCTGAAGGCCGGCGCCTTCGACTACCTGGCCAAGCCGATCCGCCTGGACCAGCTGCGCCCGCTGGTGACGAGCGCGCTCAAGCTGCCGCGCTCCACGCAGAACCGTCGCGCCGCCACCGGCGAGGCCGCCGCCGGGGGCGCACCGCGTCTGCTCGGCGAATCGCCCGCCATCGCACGTGCCCGCGAGATGATCGGCAAGCTCGCGCGCTCCCAGGCGCCGGTGTACATCACGGGCGAGTCGGGCTCGGGCAAGGAAGTGGCGGCGCGCCTCATCCATTCCGGGTCGTCGCGGGCCGACATGCCGTTCGTGGCGGTGAACTGCGGCGCGATCCCCGAGAACCTGATGGAAAGCGAGTTCTTCGGCTACAAGAAGGGTGCCTTCACCGGCGCGGACAGCGACAAGCAGGGCTACCTGCAGGCGGCGCAGAAGGGCACGCTGTTCCTCGACGAGGTGGGCGACCTGCCGCTCGCGATGCAGGTGAAGCTGCTGCGCGTGATCCAGGAGAAGAAGGTGCGCCCGGTGGGCGACACGCGCGAGGAGCCGCTCGACGTGCGCATCATCTCGGCCACCCACAGGAATCTCACCGAGCAGGTGGAGGCGGGCGAGTTCAGGCAGGACCTCTTCTACCGCCTGAACGTGATCGAGCTGAAGATGCCGAGCCTGCGCGAGATCCCCGAGGACATCGCGCTGATGGTGGACCAGGTGATCGAGCGCCTCGCGCGCAATTCCGGCGCCGCGCCGCCGAAGATGTCCGACGAGGCGATGCTGGCGCTGAAGCGCTACGACTTTCCCGGCAACGTGCGCGAGCTGGAGAACATCCTCGAGCGCGCGCTCGCCCTGTGCAGCGACCACACGATCACGGAGGCCGACCTCTACCTCACCCAGAGCAGTTCCAAGGACCGCTTCCCCAGCCTCGACGGCTCGGTGGGCACTCGCGGGCTGCCGCTGCACGACTTCCTCGACACCGTCGAGCGCGAGGCGATCATGAAGGCCCTGGAGGCGACCCGCTTCAACAAGACCGCGGCCGCCAAGCTCCTCGGCATCACCTTCCGGTCGCTGCGCTACCGCCTCGACCGGCTCGGCATCGACTGAAAATGGTGTCGGAGTCGAATTAAATAATGGTGTCCGACACCATCCGGAAAATCGACTCCGACACCATTTGTTTGGACGCCGCCGGCGTGTGCGGCGGGTCGGTGTGGCGGCCGAGCCCGCACTGCGACCGGAGGCCGGAGGGCGAGGAGATCTCGCTCCTCGTGATCCACAACATCTCGCTGCCACCGGGGGAGTTCGGCGGCCCGTGGATCGACGACCTGTTCCTCGGCCGGCTGGACCCCGCAGCGGATCCTTTCTTCAGGGAAATCGAGGGGCTGCGTGTCTCCTCGCACTTCCTCATCCGCCGCCACGGTGAGCTCGTCCAGTACGTGCCGACCGAGCTGCGCGCGTGGCACGCCGGCGCCTCGCAGTGGATGGGACGGGAGAAATGCAACGACTTCTCCATCGGCATCGAGCTGGAGGGCGCGGACGACGTGCCCTTCGCCGAGCCGCAGTACCAGACGCTCGCGGCACTGACCCGCTGCCTCTTCGAGCGTTACGGAGACCTCGACATCGCGGGGCACAGCGACATCGCCCCGGAGCGCAAGACCGACCCCGGCCCCTGGTTCGATTGGCTTCGTTTCCGGGCCTCCGTGTCGTAATTATTACTTGCTCAAAACTTCAGCAAGAACCCCCCGCAAGCACCTGAATCGGCAACAAAAAAAAGAGACAAAAAAGTCTCTTGCTTTGGCCTTTTCCATTTACTAGACTTTGTGCCCATGCCCTTCCACGCCCACTAGATGTTGTGGATTGGTGGTGGAACAACGTGTTGATAACCGAGGGATAAATCCCGGGTTATTCAAAAGGAATCCAAGACTTAGCAGGCCCAAGAAGCCTGTGCAAGCGAAAACCCCGGGGTGCACGACCCGGGCCCGAAAACAGCATCCAGGAGACGCCCCCATGCGCTTGGCATCCGACATCCATCCCGCGGCCCCCCACGCAACAGCCACGCAGATTCTCGGGGAGGAGGGCACCACGCCGCCGCAGAGATTCGCGGATTACAAGATCATCCGCCGCAACGGCGCCGTGGTCGGGTTCGAGCCGGACAAGATCGCGGTGGCCATGACCAAGGCGTTCCTCGCCGTCTCGGGCAACGCTGCCGCCGCCAGCGCCGGCGTGCGCGACAAGGTGCAAGCGCTCACCGAGGCCGTGGTCCAGTCGCTGATGCGCCGCCATCCTGCCGGCGGCACCTTCCATATCGAGGACGTGCAGGACCAGGTCGAGCTCGCGATGATGCGTGCCGGCGAGCACCAGGTCGCGCGCAGCTACGTGCTCTACCGCGACGAGCGTTCCCGCGAGCGCGCCAAGCGCGTCCAGGAAGCGGCGGAGTCGCAGAAGCCGCGCATTAACGTGATGGTCGGCGGCGCCAAGGAACCACTCGACACCGCCAAGCTCGAGGTGCTCATCACCTCGGCCTGCGAGCACCTCGGCGCCGACGTCGATCCGAAGAAGATCATGGACGCGACCCTGCGCGACCTCTACGACGGCGTGCCGCTGGAAGAGGTGCACAAATGCGCCATCCTCGCCGCCCGCATGCTGATCGAGCAGGATCCCGACTACACCTATGTGACCGCGCGCCTGCTTCTGCACACCATCCGCCGCGAAGTTCTGGGCGAGGAGGTGCTGCAGGGCGAGATGTCGCAGCGCTACGCCGAGTACTTCCCGACCTACATCAGCCAGGGCGTGAAGGCGCAGCTCCTGGACGAGCGCCTCGCCTCCTATGATCTCAAGCGCCTGGGCGCGGCGCTCAAGCCCGAGCGCGACCTCAAGTTCAACTACCTCGGCCTGCAGACGCTCTACGACCGCTACTTCCTGCACGTGAACGACCATCGCATCGAGCTGCCGCAGGCATTCTTCATGCGCGTCTCGATGGGCCTCGCGCTGAACGAGATCAACCGCGAGGACCGCGCGATCGAGTTCTACAACGTGCTCTCGACCTTCGATTTCATGTCCTCGACGCCGACCCTCTTCAACTCCGGGACGCAGCGCAGCCAGCTTTCGTCCTGCTACCTCACGACGGTCGCCGACGACCTGGACGGGATCTATGAAGCCATCAAGGAAAACGCGCTCCTCAGCAAGTTCGCCGGCGGACTCGGAAACGACTGGACGCCGG
>JBKJTM010000023.1:0-8576 GCA_046590805.1 Usitatibacter sp. | reverse complement strand
GCATGCTGAAGAACGTGATGAAGACCTGCTCGGGCGTGCGCCGTCCCGGTGCCGCGGCGCTCGACCTCGCGTGGGTCGCGGCGGGACGCATCGACGGCTTCTGGGAGATGGGCCTGGCGCCCTGGGACATGGCGGCGGGCGCGCTCCTGATCCGCGAGGCAGGCGGGCTGGTGGGCGACTTCGCCGGCGAGGAGAAGTACCTGGAGAGCGGCCGCATCGCGGCTTCCAACGGCAAGATCTTCGCCGCCCTCCTCAAGGTCCTGCACGACAAAACCTGATGCGCCTCATCCTCGCGAGCCTCGCGGCGGTCCTGGCCCTCTCGGGCCTTTCCGCTCCCGTGGCCGCGCAGGAAGGCGCGCGCATCTTCCAGTACCGGGCCGCCGACCGCGAAGCGCGCCTCCTGCAGGGCGCCCGCGCCGAGGGGACGCTTTCCCTCTACACGTCGATGCAACTGCCCGACTCCCGCCCGCTCACCGAGGCGTTCGAGAAGAAGTACGGCATCAAGGTGCAGTTGTGGCGGGCGAGCGGCGAGAAGGTCGCGCAGCGCGTCCTCACCGAGTCGCGCGGCGGCCGCCACGAGGTCGACGTGATCGAGACCGACGGCGCGCAGATGGAGATCCTGCATCGCGAGCGCCGCCTCGTCCCCTTCTGGAGCCCCTCCACCGCGGACATTCCCGCGAGCCTCATTCCCGCGCACGGCGCCTACGTGCCGACGCGCCTCTCCCTCTACGTGATGGCCTTCAACACGAGCAAGGTCCCGGCCGCGCAGGCGCCCTCGACCTACGAAGAGCTGCTGCAGCCGAAGTGGGCGGGGCGCTTCGCGGTCGAAGCCGCCGACGTCGCCTGGTTCGCCGCGGTCGTGAAGGCGATGGGCGAGGCCGAGGGGCTCGCGTTGTTCCGCAAGCTCGCCGCGATGAAGCCCGGCGTGAGGAGCGGCCACACGCTGCTGGCGGAGCTGGTGGCGGCGGGAGAGATCGACATCGCGCTCGATGCGCACATCCAGGGGGTGGCGCGCCTGAAGGAAAAGGGCGCGCCGATCGAATGGCGCGCGCTGCAGCCCGCCTTCGGCCAGCCGAGCTCGGTCGGCATCGCCGCGCGCGCGCCGCATCCCCACGCGGCGATGCTGTTCGCCGACTTCATCCTTTCCCGCCAGGGGCAGGAGATCATCAAGTCGCGCAACCGCGTGCCGTCGAACGCCGCGGTGGACAGCCCGCTCAACAAGTTCCCGTACCGGCTGATCGACCCCGCGATCATGCTTGACGAGTGGGACCGATGGAGCCGCCTCTTTTCGGAGATGTTCCTCGGAGGCAAGGCTGTCGCCGCCGAGCACTGACCACGCCACCCATCGCGTCGTCGTCGTGGGCGGCGGCGCCGGTGGCGTCGAGCTCGCCACCGCGCTCGGCAATCGCTACGGCCGCGGCGAGCAGGTGCAGACCACGCTCGTGGACCGGAGCCGCACGCACCTCTGGAAGCCGTTGCTGCACGAGGTCGCCGCGGGCAGCATGGACATTCACCACCACCAGCTCGACTACCTCGCACAGGCACGCTGGCACAAGTTCACCTTCGTGCTCGGCGCGCTGGCGGGCCTCGACCGGCGCGAACGCGCGATCGAGGTCGACAGCGTCCGGGACGACGAGGGCGTGGAAATCCTGCCGCGCCGGCGCATCCCGTACGACACCCTGGTGATCGCGATCGGCAGCGAGTCGAACGACTTCAACACCCCGGGCGTACGCGAGAACGCCTTCACCATCGATAACGCGTGGCAGGCGCACCTCTTCCACCGCCGGCTGGTGAACGCCTGCTTCCGCGCCAACTACGCGAACGACGCCGCGATCCTCGACATCGCCATCGTCGGCGCGGGCGCCACCGGCGTGGAGCTCGCCGCGGAGCTGCACAACACGCTGCGCGTGCTGACCGCCTACGGGCTGGAGAACTTCCGCCCCGAGAGCCAGATCCGAATCTCCCTCATCGAAGCGGGGCCGCGCATCCTCCCGGGGCTGCCCGAGCACATCGCCGGCGGCGCGCTCGATACCCTCAGGGCGCTCGGCGTGCAGGTCTTCCTCGGCGATCGCGTGGTCGAGGTGACGCCCCAGGCGGTGAAGACCGTGTCCGGCAAGGAGATCCGCGCGAACTTCACCGTCTGGGCCGCCGGCATCCGCTGCGCCGAGGTGCTGCGGGAGATCGATGGGCTGGAGACCAACCGGTTGAGCCAGCTGGTCGTCGTCGATACGCTCCAGACAACGCGCGACACGGATATCTTCGCGTTGGGCGACTGCGCCGCCGCGCCCTGGAAGGAAGACCGCGGCGTGCCGCCGCGCGCGCAGGCGGCGCACCAGCAGGCGAGCCACCTGGCGAAAACGATCGCGCGGCGGCTCGCCGGCAAGACGCCGGACGCATTCCACTACCGAGACTTCGGCTCGCTCGTCTCGCTCGGCAACTACGAGACCGTCGGCACGCTGATGGGCTTCATCACCGGCGGCACGTTGCGGCTCGAGGGACTGCTCGCGAAGCTCTTCTACCTGTCGCTCTACCGGCTGCACATCTGGGCGCTGCACGGCTTCTGGCGCATGGCGCTCGACACCCTGGCGCGCATGATCCGCAGCCAGACCGACCCGAAGGTGAAGCTGCATTAGCCTCCGCTGCCGGCGAGCGACGTGCGGTGGCGCACATACAAGACGGCGTGACCTGGTGTAGGGTATTTCCTCCCATCTCCAGGAGCAGCCCATGAGCCGCGATCCCCCCGATTTCTCCAATGTCCAGAGTGGCGGCACGCCCGATTTCTCCAATGTCCAGGGGGGCGGCAGCTCCACGGCAGCAAAAATCTACGTGGTGAAGTCCGGCGACTCCCTCTCCAAGATCGCCAAGAACGAGTACGGCAACGCCAACGCCTGGAACACGATCTTCGAGGCCAACAAAGATATCCTCAAGGACCCCGACAAGATTCAACCCGGGCAGAAGCTCAAGATCCCCCCGAAACCCTGAATAGCCAAGGTGCGACCCATGAACAACACCCTCAAATTCCTCACCCTCGCCCTCGTGGCCGCGGGCCTGGCCGCGTGCAAGAAGGACGCCCCGCCCGCCCCGCCGCCCGCGCCCAAGACCTCAACGGCCCCCGCGCCCGCTCCGGCACCCGCCATGGTCGTCGTATCCAGCACCACCCTGGGCAGCGCTGTCGGTCCCGACAAGAGAGTCACGCAGCAGAAGGACTCGTTCGCCAAGGGCGACACCATCTATGCCTCGGTGGACACTGCCGGCAGCGGCAGCGCCAACCTCAAGGCACGCTGGACCTACGTTTCCGGCGGGAAGTCGGTTGCCGTGAAGGAGGATTCGCAGACGATCCAGGCGACGGGCCCCGCGAGCACCGAGTTCCACGTCTCCAAGCCCGATGGCTGGCCGGTGGGCGACTACCAGGTCGAGATCCTGCTCGGCGACCAGGTGGTGCAGACGAAGAAGTACAGCGTCAAGTAGCGAACTCGACCGGGGACAGACTCTTTTTCGCGAAAAAGAGTCTGTCCCCGGTTTGATCAGTACCAGCTGACCGCGCCGGTCTTCACGTCGAGCATCGCGCCGACGATGCGGATCTCGCCCTTCTGCTCCATCTCGCGCAGAACGGGTCTGCGCTTGCAGATCAGCTGCTGTGGCCGAGCAGCAGCGCCGACAACGATTTGAAATAGATCAGGTTGTTCTCCCTGTCGTGATGGAAACGCCCCGCTCAACCGCCGCGGGCGCAGCTGGGCAACCGCGAGCCGAAGGTCTGCGGCACGATCGCCTTGGTCACCGCCGCGCCGTTCACGTCGTAGGTTAGCGTGCCGTGCTCGCCGTCGGTGAACGCGAACCGCATGCTGCCGACGCGAGTCACGTTGGCCGCGCCGATGGGCGTGAACGGATTGGCGTTGAATGCCGGGCCGGTGGTCTGGTAGAGGTCGCCGGAATAGCTGCCATCGGCCTGGCGCGCGCCAGCCGACATCACCAGCCAGATGCCCCGGTTGCTGGTGCCGGTGCCCGCTTCGTAGGTAAAGATCGTCGCGAAGAGGGTGTCGTCCTGGTGCGTGACGTTGACGCCCCATCCCGATTCCGCGGGGACCCACCAGAGATCGGTGTAGTTGGTGCGCGCGACACGGCTCGCCGCGTTGCTGCAGGTCTGCAGCCGGCCAAAGGCCTGGGGCGTGATCTGCTTGGTCACGCTCACGCCGTTCACGCCGTACTGCAGCGTGGCCTGCGAGCGGCTCGCGAAAGTGATCTGCATCGTTCCCACCTGCGTCACGCTGCCCACCGCGCCGCCAAGCGGCGGGAAGGGGCTCGCGTTGAAGGCGGGGCCCGTGGTCTGGTAGAGCGGGCCCTGGAAGCTGCCATCGCTTTGCCGCGTGCCGGCCGGCAGCACCAGCCACAGGCCGCGGTTGTCGGCGCCATAGCTGAAGAGCGAGCCGAAGAGCGTCGTGCCCTGGTGGTTGATGTTGAGACCCCAGCCCGACTCGGCCGCGTTCCACCAGAGTCCGGTGACGTTGTCCGAATCCGCGAGGCCGCCGCCCGACGAGGTCTGGATGGCATTGACGGCCGCCTGCGCATCGAGGATCCCGTAGCCGAAGGTGTAGTTGGGATTCGGGGGCATCGACGGCGAAGCGGCGCTGTAGGTCGCAAGGCCCGAAGCCGCCGTGAACCCGTTGGACTGGTGGCTCTGCGCCAGCAGGCGCTTCACCTCCTGCGGGGTCAGCGCCGGATTCTTCTGCAGCATGAGCGCGATCGCCCCGGTCACGTGCGGCGCGGCCATGCTGGTGCCGTTGTAGGCGATGTGCTTGCCGTCCTGCTCGATCGTGTCATCGCCTGGTGCACGCGCGTCCTGGGCGAATGCCGCCATGACCATGGCCCCGGGCGCCGTGACCTCGGGCTTCATCGCCGGCGGGCATTTGGTCGCATTGGAACAGTCGCGCCGTGGCCCGCGGCTGGAGAAGATCGAGATGTCGCCCACGGCGCCGTGATTCGGGGGCGCATTGGCCGCGCCGCCGGTCGTCGCCCACGCGTAGTTCGTGTTGTACGAGGCGACGCTGATGGTGCCCGTGGCGGTCGAGGTATCGGTGAGAATCGAGCGCGTCACCGACTCGGTGTTGCTGGTGAAGAGCAGCCCGCCGGCATCCTCGCCGCAGATCGCCGCGAAAGGTGTATTGGGTGCGGCCACATTGTCGCCGCGAATCTCGAGCGTCCACGCGCCGTTCATGAGCGTCGCGTCCGCGGTACTACGCGACAACCCGACAAGGATCTGGCGGTCGTCGTTGTTGGCTTGCGCACCGGTGGAGGAGACTTCGATCGTGCCGCAGGCAGGCGTGAAGCTCAGGTTCGAGCCCGCCGCCACGAACGGCGTCTCGCACCCATTGGGGCCGATGACGCGCACCGCATACTGGTTCGTGCCCGGGTACCAGAGCTCGATCCTCTGGTCCTTGCTCACCGAAGCGGCCCAGTTGAAGGTGACGGAAGCGGTCTGGCCCTGCGAGATCGTGCCGACGGCGCGGATGCGATCCCCGCCTTCGTTGCCCGCGGCCGCGGCGATGATGACGCCGGAGTTGCTCAACGCCTGCTCGAAGTTGGAGGTGCCGTCGCGCGCCCCGAAGTAGGAGCCGAGGCTCAGGTTCACCACCAGCGGCTTGCCCGCTGCCTGCGCCCTGGCTTTCATCCAGGCGATCGCATCGACCACCGCATTGCTCGCACCGACGCCATCACCGATGGAGTTCGCGGCGAGGATATCGGCCTCCGGGGCCATTCCCACGAAGCGGTACGCGGGCATGCCATTGCCGGTCTGCTGGCCGTTGCCGGCCGCGATGCCGCCCACGTGAGTGCCATGGTTTCCCGTGGAAGGTTGCCTGCAGGCCGTAGTGTCACCGCCGATGGCCGCCGCGAGCATCGCGGGCGTGCACTCGCCGCCATACGTGAAGCCGGCCGGTGGGGAGCCCGCCGCGCCGCTCGCGCGCTGGTCCCACAACCCCAGCAGCCGCGTAGCGCCGCTGGCATCGCGAAAGTCCAGGTGGCGAAAGTCGAGCCCGTCGTCGACGACGCCGACGATCACGCCGCGGCCCGTTTGCCCGCTGGTGAAATTGGGGGCAGCGCCGCTCCTCGCGAGGCTCGCGCGGGTTGCGGGAACGCTGAAATTGAGCCGCTGCGGGATGGAGCGCGCACCCTCGAAGTAGATCACTTCGGGTAAGGCCACGAACGCCTCCAGCGCCGCGAGCGGCACCTCTACCGAGGCGATGTTGCCGAGCACCGAGCGCACCCGCGCGCCTGCGGCGGCCATCTTCGCCAGGGCGTCGCCCTCGAAGCGCGCCAGGCCCTCGACCATGAGCTCGGCATCGCCGCGCGATTTCGAGAGCGACGTGGCCTGCTGCTTCGCCGCGGTGGCCGGGCTGGCAAGGAGCCTCGCCACCTGCGCATCGAATTTCTGCCCCGCAGCCGCGCCCAACGGCAGCGCCAGGGCGAGAAGGGTTAGCGTGTACCGGACAATAGTGTGGCATTGCCGGCCGAATGCGGGCGATCCTTGCATGTGAATCCCTTTTCTTCGTTTTGGTTGTTGGGGGAAAGACTCCCTGCCTGCGATCTGGATTATCTGCCAGAACGCTGAACAGATGCTTGCCGATGTGGCCGATACAATACTGCCGATGAAACTCGAAGCGCCCGCCCCCCAGCCAACCGAGACGCCCAAGGCGGCAGCGATCCACACGCCGATGATGCGGCAGTACCTCGCCCTCAAGGCGGGGCATCCCGACATGCTGCTCTTCTACCGCATGGGCGATTTCTACGAGCTCTTCCACGCCGATGCCGAGCGCGCCTCAAAGCTGCTCGACATCACCCTCACCACCCGCGGCCAGTCGGCCGGGCGCCCGATCCGCATGGCGGGCGTGCCCTACCACGCGGTCGAGCAGTACCTCGCGCGCCTGGTGCGCCTGGGGGAGTCGGTCGCGATCTGCGAGCAGATCGGCGATCCCGCGACCTCGAAGGGACCGGTCGAGCGCAAGGTGACGCGCATCGTGACGCCGGGAACGCTCACCGACTCGGCGCTGCTCGCGGCCTCGCGCGAGAGCCTGCTCGCCGCGGTGAACGTCGCCGGGCCGGTCGCGGGCATCGCGTGGATCTCGCTCGCGAGCGGCAGCCTTCGCATCATGGAGGTCGCCACCGCCCGCCTCGATTCCGAGCTCGAGCGGCTGCAGCCCGCCGAGATCCTCGCCGCCCATGAGGCCGAGATCACGCCGCATCCCGGCGTGGCGCTGAAGCGGCTGGAGCCCTGGCGCTTCGATTCCGCCGGCGCGGAGCGCGAGCTCGCCCGCCAGTTCGGCACCGCGGATCTCTCGGGATACGGCTGCGATGGGCTCGACGCCGCGATCGGGGCGGCCGGCGCGCTCCTCGACTACTGCCGCCACACCCAGCAGTCCTCGCTGCCGCACGTGACCGGGCTGAGCGTCGAGCGTGAGAGCGAGTTCGTGCAGATGGACGGGCCCACGCGCAGGAACCTCGAGATCACCGAGACGCTCGCCGGGGCCGAGTCGCCGACGCTCTTGTCGCTGCTCGACCGCTGCGCGACCTCGATGGGAAGCAGACGGTTGCGCCACTGGCTGCACCATCCGCTGCGCGACACCGCGGTGCTGCGCGAGCGCCAGGCGGCGATCGACGCGCTGGCGCATCCGAGCTCGCGGTTGCGGCACCCGCGGTTGCGCGAGCTGTTCGCGCCCTGGGCCGACGTGGAGCGCATCACCGCACGCGTGGCGCTGCGCAGCGCCCGGCCGCGTGACCTCTCCGGTTTGCGCGATACGCTCGCGACCCTTCCCGATCTTCACACGGCGCTCACGCAAGCCAGCCTCGCCGGGCTCGAGCACTTCGCCCAGGCGCTCGCTCCCGACGCCGTGCTCCACGACCGTCTCGCCCGCAGTCTGCGGGACGAGCCCGCCGCGGTGCTGCGCGAGGGCGGCGTGATCCGCGACGGCTGCGACGCCGAGCTGGACGAGCTGCGCGCGATCCAGAACGACTGCGGCGCCTTCCTGCTCGAGATGGAGAAGCGAGAGCGCAGCCGCACCGGCATCGCCAACCTGCGGGTCGAGTTCAACCGCGTTCACGGCTTCTTCATCGAGGTCACCCAATCGCAGCTCGACAAGGTCCCGGTCGAGTACAAGCGACGCCAGACGATGAAGAACGCCGAGCGCTACATCACGCCCGAGCTGAAGGCTTTCGAGGACAAGGCGCTCGCCGCGGGGGAGCGCGCGCTCGCCCGCGAGAAGGCGCTCTACGAGGCGCTGGTGGACGACCTGAACGCGCACCTCGCGCGCCTGCAGGCGATCGCCGATGCCGCGGCGCGGCTGGACGCGCTGGGATCGCTCGCGGCCTCCGCGGAATTGCTCGGCCTCGCGCGCCCGCAATTCACCACCGAGGATCGCATCGACATCGCCGAGGGCCGCCACCTGGTGGTCGAGAGCCAGGTCGAGGACTTCATCCCCAACGACACGAGCCTCAACCGCTCGCGCCAGCTGCTGCTGATCACCGGCCCGAACATGGGCGGCAAGTCCACCTACATGCGCCAGGTCGCGCAGATCGCGCTGCTCGCC
>JBKJTM010000388.1:0-7788 GCA_046590805.1 Usitatibacter sp. | reverse complement strand
TGCCCGCTGCGCGTCCAGAACCAGGTGAAGTAGGTCGCCGTCACGAGCACCACCCACGCCTGCAACAGGTGGCGCTTCCAGCCGTGGGTAGCGTCGCCGAAGAGGTAGCTGAAGGGCAGGGTGGCGACGAACACCAGCGCGACGAGGATCAGCAGCTCGTAGAGGCCGCTGGCGAGCCGCTTGCCGAGGCTCGCGGCGCTCAGCGGCGGCGCCACCGTCACCGCGGGCCGCGGCCTTCGCCGGGGCGCTCGCGCCCCGGGGGCGCATCGCCGCGCGGGCCGCGCGAGTCCTCGCGGCCCTCGCCATGCTGCTGCAGGTAGCGCTGGCGCAGCTCGTGCTGCTTTTCCGGGGGCAATTGCCGCAGGCCCTTGAAGGTCTCGCGCGCCTCGCGGCGCTGCTCCGACGACATCGATGCCCAGTCGCGGATGCGCTGCTCGAAGCGCTCCTTCTGGATCGGCTGCAGCGACGGGTACTTGCGCGCGGCGCCCTTGAGGCGTTCCTGCTGGTAGCCGGGCATGCGATCCCAGTCCGGCGCGACCGGCCCCAGGATGCGGCGCTCGTCCGGGGATAGCCGGTACCACGGCGTCTGCGGCGTCTTGAGCGCGGCCGGGTCGCGCGGCGCAGCTTGCACGACGACGGTGCAGGCGAGCAACGCAGCGGCGATCAGCCGCGCGGTTTTCCGAGCCATGAGCGGAAGTCCTGGTCGAGGAAGGCGTCCGGCGGGAGCTCCTGGGTGAGGAGCTGCGCGTCGAGCTCGCCCAGATCCGACTCCGACACCGACTGGAAGGCCAGCACGGCCAGGAGGGCCAGGAGCGGGACGAACAGCAGCGCGCGCTGGACGATCGAGTAGCTGATCATCTGGGCGGTGCCGGCGTTCACGCTGACCAGGCCCAGGAGCCGGACGGGCTCCCGGTAGGCGTCCATCGCCCGCAGGCGAGCGGATTTCAGCCGCTGGCCCTGGATCTCGCCCATCCCGCTGGCGGCACGTTCCAGCCAGGGCTTCACCTTCTCTGAAAATTCCTTTTCATTCATAGCGTTATCCCTTTTGATCTCAGGACTTTCGCCAACGCGTGGGTCGCCCGGGAGCAATGCGTCTTGACGCTGCCCTCCGAACACCCCATCACCTTGGCTGTCTCGCCGACGTCGAGTTCCTCCCAGTAACGCAGCATGAAAGCCTCGCGTTGACGCTTGGGTAGGCCCTTTACCGCATTCTCGATCGCCTCCATCACCTGGGACTGCTCCAGCTGGTCGGCCGGGGAGGCCGGGACGTTGGCGTCGTCGGCCACGTCCAGGGTCTCGAGCGGGTCGGCATCGTCGTCTTCTCCTCCCAACCCCATCGAGTAGAGCAACGTGGTCCACGTCGACCGGACCTTGGAGCGGCGGAAGTGGTCGCGGATCGCATTCTGCAGGATGCGCTGGAAGAGGAGCGGCAGCTCCGCCGCCGGCCGGTCGCTGTACTTGTCCGCGAGGCGCAGCATGGAATCCTGGACGATGTCGAGCGCCGACTCGTCCTCGTGGACGGCGTACACCGCCTGCTTGAAGGCGCGCCGCTCCACCGATGCGAGGAAATCGGACATCTCCTTCCGTGTGGCCAGGGCTTCTCCTTCTCCGGGGGCGCTGCGGTTTGCGGCGAATGGTAGCAAACACCCCCGGAACGACCGCCCGCACGGCCTCCCCCAAGGCGCTCCCATTCCGGCTTGACCAACCACCGACCAGCCGTTAACCTCGACGGTTCCCCCTCCGAAATCGTCAGTTTTACAAGGTCTTAGCGATGGAACTCAAGCTCCCGCCCGCCCTCGATGCCGCCGAAACGCTGACCGGCGCCGAAATCGTCCTGCGCTGTCTCAAGGCGGAGGGGGTGGAGTTCATATTCGGCTATCCGGGCGGCGCGGTATTGCACATCTACGATGCGATCTTCCGGCAGAAGGATGTGAAGCACATCCTGGTGCGCCACGAGCAGGGCGCGGTCCATGCCGCCGACGGCTACGCGCGCGCTACGGGCAAATGCGGCGTGGCCCTGGTGACGAGCGGGCCCGGGGTCACCAACGCCGTCACCGGCATCGCGACCGCCTACATGGATTCGATCCCGATGGTGATTCTCACCGGCCAGGTGCCGACGCGCGCCATCGGCGAGGACGCCTTTCAGGAGTGCGACACGGTCGGCATCACGCGCCCGTGCGTGAAGCACAACTTTCTCGTGAAGGACGTGAACGAGCTCGCGACCACGATCAAGAAGGCGTTCCACATCGCCACCACCGGCCGTCCCGGTCCGGTGCTGGTGGACATTCCCAAGGACGTCTCCAACCTCCCGGCCCATTTCCACTACCCCGACAAGGTGAGCCTGCGCTCGTACAGCCCGGTGACCCGCGGCCACTCCGGCCAGATCAAGAAGGCGATGCAGCTCCTCGTGGGCGCGAAGCGTCCGATGGTCTACGTGGGCGGCGGGGCGATCCTGGGCGAGGCTTCGGCCGAGGTGACCGAGCTGGTGCGCCTGCTCGGCTACCCGGTCACCAACACCCTGATGGGCCTGGGCTCCTACCCGGCCAACGACCGGCAGTTCGTCGGCATGCTGGGGATGCACGGCACCTTCGAGGCGAACAACGCGATGCAGAACTGCGACGTGCTGCTCGCCGTGGGTGCGCGCTTCGACGACCGCGTGATCGGCAACCCGGCGCACTTCGCCGCCGGCAACACCAGCCGCAAGATCATCCACATCGACGTGGATCCTTCGTCCATTTCCAAGCGCGTGCGCGTCGACGTGCCGATCGTGGGCGCCGTGAAGGAGGTGGTGAACGAGATGCTGTCGCAGCTCGAGGCCGCCACCGCCCGTCCCGATCCGGCCGCGATCGCCGAATGGTGGAAGCAGATCGACGAGTGGCGCGGGAAGGACTGCCTCAAGTACAACCGCAAGTCGGACCTGATCAAGCCGCAGTTCGTGATCGAGAAGCTCTACGAGATCACCCGGGGCGAGGCGTACGTGACCTCCGACGTGGGCCAGCACCAGATGTGGGCGGCGCAGTACTACCGCTTCGACAAGCCGCGCCGCTGGATCAACTCCGGCGGGCTGGGAACGATGGGCGTGGGCCTTCCGTACGCGATGGGCGTGAAGCTCGCGTTCCCGGACGCCGACGTGGCCTGCGTGACGGGCGAATCGTCGATCCAGATGTGCATCCAGGAGCTGTCCACCTGCAAGCAGTACCACCTGCCGGTGAAGGTCGTGAACCTCAACAACCGCTACATGGGCATGGTGCGGCAGTGGCAGGAGTTCTTCCACGGCAACCGCTATGCCGAGTCGTACATGGACTCGCTGCCCGATTTCGCCAAGCTCGCCGAGGCCTACGGCCATGTCGGCATGTACATCGACAAGCCCGGCGACGTCGAGGGAGCGCTGAAGGAAGCCTTCGCCATGAAGGACCGCCTGGTCTTCATGGACTTCATCACCGACCAGACCGAGAACGTCTTCCCGATGGTGCCCGGCGGCAAGGGCATATCGGAAATGATCCTTTCGGAAGAGCTGTAGCCATGCGCCACATCCTTTCGGTCCTCGTGGAGAACGAGGCCGGTGCCCTTTCCCGCGTGGCCGGCCTCTTCTCCGCGCGCGGCTACAACATCGAGACCCTCACGGTCGCGCCAACGGAGGATTCGACCCTCTCGCGCATGACCATCGTCACCACCGGAAGCGACGAGATCGTCGAGCAGATCACCAAGCAGCTGAACAAGCTGGTGGACGTGGTGAAGGTGGTGGACCTCTCCGAGGGCAAGCACATCGAGCGCGAGCTGATGCTGGTCAAGGTCCGCGCCGCCGGCAAGGACCGCGAGGAGATCAAGCGCACCGCGGATATCTTCCGCGGGCGCATCATCGACGTCACCGACAAGTCCTACACGATCGAGCTCACCGGCACCACCGAGAAGCTCGATGCCTTCCTCGAGGCGCTCGACCGAGGCGCCATCCTGGAAACCGTCCGCACCGGCGTGTCCGGGATCGGGCGCGGCGAGTGGGTGCTGAAGGTCTAGACAAAGGAAACGAAAATGAAGGTCTATTACGACAAGGATGCGGATCTCTCGCTCGTCAAGGGCAAGAAGGTCACGATCATCGGCTACGGCTCCCAGGGCCACGCCCACGCGCAGAACCTCACCGACTCGGGCGTCAAGGTCACCGTGGGCCTGCGCCCCGGCGGCGCCTCATGGGACAAGGTGAAGAAGGCCAGGATCGCCGTGAAGGAAGTGGGCGAGGCGGTGAAGGGCTCGGACCTGGTGATGGTGCTGCTGCCCGACGAGAACCACGCCGAGGTCTACAAGGAATCCATCGAGCCCAACATCAAGAAGGGCGGGGCGCTCGCCTTCGCCCACGGCTTCAACATCCACTTCAAGCAGATCGTGCCGCGCGCCGACCTGGACGTCTTCATGATCGCCCCCAAGGGCCCGGGCCACCTCGTCCGCTCCACGTATACCCAGGGCGGCGGCGTGCCGGCGTTGATCGCGGTGCACCAGGACCCGTCCGGCAAGGCCAAGGCGCTCGCGCTTTCGTACGCCGCGGCGATCGGCGGAACCCGTGGGGGCGTGATCGAGACCAATTTCCGCGAGGAGACCGAGACCGACCTCTTCGGCGAGCAGACGGTGCTCTGCGGCGGCATCGTGGAGCTGATCAAGGCGGGCTACGAGACGCTCACCGAGGCGGGCTACGCGCCCGAGATGGCCTACTTCGAGTGCCTGCACGAGACCAAGCTCATCGTGGACCTGATCTACGAGGGCGGCATCGCCAACATGAACTACTCGATCTCCAACAACGCCGAGTTCGGCGAGTACGAGACCGGGCCCAAGGTGATCGGGCCGGAGTCGAGGAAGGCGATGAAGGAGTGCCTGGCGCGCATCCAGTCCGGCGAGTACGCGCGCGACTTCATCCTCGAGAACCGCGCCGGCGCCCCGACCCTGAACGCCAAGCGGCGGCTGCTGGCCGAGCACGACATCGAGAAGGTGGGCGAGAAGCTGCGCGCGATGATGCCGTGGATCAGGAAGAACAAGCTGGTCGACACGTCCAGGAACTAGGGCCAGGGGCGAGGAACGAGATGAAAAACTATCCGCATCCGATCATCGCAAGAGAGGGGTGGCCTTTCCTCGCGGCCTCGCTCCTCGCTTCCCTGGTCGCCCTGTATTTTGTTGGGTGGTGGTCGGTCCCGTTCTGGATCGTCTACCTCTTCATCCTGCAGTTCTTCCGCGACCCGCCGCGCGAGATCCCGCTGGGCGAGGGCCTGGTGCTCTGCCCGGCGGACGGGCGCGTTATCGTGGTCGGCAACGTGAAGGACCCGTACCGGGGCGGCGTGGACGCGGTGAAGGTGAGCGTCTTCATGAACGTCTTCAACGTGCACTCCAACCGCTCGCCGGTCGATGCCACGGTGAAGAGCGTCGCCTACTCCGCGGGCCTGTTCGTGAACGCGTCCTTCGACAAGGCCTCTACCGACAACGAGCGCAATGCCCTGGTGCTGCGCATGGACGACGGCACCGAGGTGAGCTGCGTGCAGGTGGCGGGGCTCATCGCGCGGCGCATCCTCTGCTACGTGAAGGAAGGCGATCGCGTGACGCGCGGACAACGCTACGGCTTCATCCGATTCGGCTCGCGCGTGGACGTCTACCTGCCGCCGGGATCGGTGCCGAGAGTAGCGATCGGCGAC
This sequence comes from Usitatibacter sp., assembly GCA_046590805.1. Classification (GTDB taxonomy): domain Bacteria; phylum Pseudomonadota; class Gammaproteobacteria; order Burkholderiales; family Usitatibacteraceae; genus Usitatibacter. The sequence continues at coordinate 2,119 of JBKJTM010000388.1, read as the reverse complement.
ATGGTGAAGGCGAGCTCGACGGTGCTCGCCGAGTTGCCGCGCAAGGCATAGGATCCATGGCCCGCCCTGCTTCGGCGCAACAGAAGCTCGAGTTCGCCCGCAAGCGCGGCATCTACATCCTTCCGAACCTCTTCACGACGCTGAACCTGTTCGCGGGGTTCTACGCGATCGTGCAGGGGATGAACCACGAGTACGAGCGCGCGGCGGTGGCGATCTTCATCGCTCTGGTGCTCGACAGCCTCGATGGGCGCGTGGCGCGGCTCACGCGCACCCAGTCGGCCTTCGGCGCCGAATACGACAGCCTCGCCGACATGGTCTCCTTCGGCGCGGCGCCGGCGCTGATCATGTACGAATGGGCGCTGCGCGACATGGGGCGCATGGGCTGGATCGCCGCGTTCGTCTATTGCGCCGGCGCTGCGCTGCGCCTGGCGCGCTTCAACACCCAGCTCTCGGTCGCGGACAAGCGTTGGTTCCAGGGCCTGCCGAGCCCGGCGGCGGCGGCGCTGGTGGCCGGGATGATCTGGGTCTTCAACGACTACCAGGTGCGTGGCGGCGAGGTGAAGTGGTTCGCCGCGGCGGTGACCATCTACGCCGGCATCACCATGGTGTCCAACGTCAAGTTCTACAGCGGCAAGGACATCAACCTGCGCCGTGCGATGCCGTTCTCGGTGGCGATCGTCTTCGTGATCGCGTTGCTGCTGATCTCGATCGAGCCGCCGATCGTGCTCTGGGGCGTGATGCTCGCGTACGGCGTGTCCGGCTACGTGATGTGGCTGGTGCAGCGCTGGCGGCGCGAGGCGGCGGAGAAGAAGTACGAGAACATCCGCGAGGCGATTGAGGAGGGGAACCTGACCGGCCTGGCTCGCTCGCTAGCCGCCACGCCCCTGGACACCGTGATCGGCCCCGGGGGGCGCACCCTGCTCATGGTCGCGGTGGAGGAGAGCAACCTGCCCGCGGTCGAGCTGCTGGTGGCGCGCGGTGCCGCGGCCGAGACCCGCGACGACCAGGGGATGACCGCTCTCGCGCTCGCCGCGCAGATGGGCTTCCAGGAAGCCGTCGAGGTGCTGCTCGCCGCCGGCGCGGACCCCAACCCGCTCGACATCGGCGGCCTCACGCCGCTCGACATCGCCGAGGAGCATGGCGCGCTGGACATCGCCGCGGTGCTGCTGAGGCACGGGGGAAAGTCCTCGAAGGAGCTTCCCTAGCGCAGGGCGCGGGGCAGGCCCTTCGCCTTCCCATCGTTCATCAGCTTGAGGAGCGCGAGGAGGCGGGTGATCGTCTGCTCGCGCTCCCTCATGATCTGATCCTGCATCGCCTGGCCGGTGGTTGCCTGCCGCACCGAAAGCTTGTTCTGCGCGGCGATTTGCTGCCCGGCGACCTCGGCGTCCAGCGCCGCGAGCGATCTGGCGTCGAGCCCGAGGGTGCGCGCCTTGGCCTCGAACTCCGAGCGTTGGCCGGGCGTGAGTGAGCTGAGCTTGCCTTCCGCGTTCATGGATCAAGTGTCCCATGCCGCACGCCTTGCAGGGGTTCCCGGGCCGGGATATAGTGGATTCATGCATACGAACGGCGACCTCAAGATTTCCCGCCTTTCCCTGGCCGGCGCGCTCGCGCTGGGCCTGCTGCTGCGCCCCGCGCGCTAAAAACCCCACCCCCCACATTTCGCGCAGCACACGGCCGCTCCAGGCAAGCGGGGCGGATGAGTCCATGAAGATTTTGGAGAATCCCATGCACGACCAGCTGATCATCTTCGACACCACCATGCGCGACGGCGAGCAGAGCCCGGGCGCGGCCATGAATCGCGACGAGAAGGTGCGCATCGGCAAGCAGCTCGAGCGGCTGCGGGTGGACGTTATCGAAGCGGGCTTCGCCGCCTCCAGCCCCGGCGATTTCGAGGCGATCCGCGCGGTGGCGGCGGCGGTCAAGGACTCGACCGTGTGCTCGCTCGCCCGCGCCAACGATAGCGACGTCGCGCGCGCGGGCGAAGCGATCAAGGGCGCCAACCGCGGGCGCGTGCACACCTTCATCGCGACCAGCCCGATCCATATGCAGCACAAGCTGCGCATGCAGCCCGACCAGGTGCTGGAGGCGGCGGTGCGAGCGAGCTTCACCGAGCGCACCG
>JBKJTM010000203.1:0-8176 GCA_046590805.1 Usitatibacter sp. | reverse complement strand
GACCCGGCTCGGCATCGACTACCGCAAGGGGCGGCGTGGAATGTCCCAGACAGCGAATGGCGCGGTGCCGTTCTGGCGCGTCATCCTGGACAGCGTCACCGTCGGCGGCGTGACGCTGAACAACGTCGAAGGGGCGGTTCACGAGGGGCCCGGGCTGGACACGGCCCTCCTCGGCATGAGCTTCCTCAACCGCACCGAGATGCGCCGCGAGGGCACCTACCTCACGCTCACCAAGCGCTACTGAGGACTGAAACCGGGGACGGACCCTCAATTCCGCCAACGTATCGCGCAAGGCATGTCGCTCGACGTAATTGAGGGTCCGTCCCCGGTTTCAGTCCCGAACGATCATCGCGTAGGCCGAGTGGTTGTGGATCGACTCGAAGTTCTCGCTCTCGATCACGTAGCCCTCGATCCTCGGATCGCGGTTGAGCGCCGCGGCGATGTCGCGCACCATGTCCTCGACGAACTTCGGGTTGTCGTAGGCGTGCTCGGTCACGTACTTTTCGTCGGGGCGCTTCAGGAGCCCCCAGAGCTCGCTCGAGGCCTGCTTCTCGACGCCGTCGATGATCTCCTCGATCCAGACGAAGGCGTTGATGCGCGCCGCCACCGTCACGTGGGAGCGCTGGTTGTGCGCGCCGCGTTCGGAGATCTTCTTCGAGCACGGGCAGCAGCTGGTCACCGGCACCAGCACCTTGAGGGTGAACGTCTCGCGGCCGTCCAGGATCTCGCCCACGAAGGTGACCTCGTAGTCCATCAGGCTCTCGACCCCCGAGACCGGCGCCTTCTTGGCCACGAAGTAGGGGAAGGTCATCTCGATGTGGCCGCTTTCGGCCTCGAGCTTGGTCACCATCTCGCGCAGCATCAGCCGGAAGGTGTCGGGCGAGATCTCGCGCTCGTGGGCGTTCAGGATCTCCACGAAGCGCGACATGTGGGTGCCCTTGAACTGGTGCGGCAGCCCCACGTACATGTTGAAGTGGGCGACGGTGTGCTGGATGCCCCCGGCACGCTCGCGGATCTTCACCGGGTGGCGAATGGACTTGATGCCCACCCGGTCGATGGCCAGCCGGCGCGTGTCGGGCGTGGCCTGGACGTCGGCGATGGGGAGGCTGCGGTCGCGTTGGTTCATAGAGGAATTATATCCCCCCGGGTCGCGCCTACCTCCTCAGGGCAGCCGTCCTGCCAGGATCATGCGGTTGATGACCAGATGGATCGCGACCCACTGGATGACGTCGTCGAACTCGCGCCCCGGCACGGTGGAGGCTTCGTGGGAGACGAAGACCCCGTCGCCGTCCACATTGCGCGCCTCGTCGGTCCCCGGTCGGGGCGGCTCGGCGGCGTTGGGTCCGAGGGAGAGGAGCACGAAAGCCGCGCGGCGCGTGAGCTGGTTGGCGGCGGGCCCGCAGCCTGCGGCGCTCGCCGGGCCGCCGTCGGCGCAGATATACAGGTAGTGGCTCGCCGCCCCCAGGCCGGAAAGCGTTGCCGACTGCAGGCCGTTGGCGCGCGTGAGCGGGTTCATCACGCCGTTGACCGCGCTGCCGCCGAAGACCGCGTAGCGGATCCGGTTGGCGGGGGCGCCCCACGGATCGCGCACGAAGCCCTCGGGATCGAGGCCGGCGAGGCCGAGCGCCGCCGCCGGCAGGAGCCCGCCATGAAACGTCGCGCACGCGCCGTTGCCGGCGTCGCCGCCGGGCGCGAAGCTCTCCAGCCCACGGCTATCGGGTGTCGCCGGACAGGGCAGCCGTCCGTGGGCCACGGCGAATCCCAGCAGGGCGTCGCGGGCTTCGTCCATCTGCTGGCGGGTGGCCTCGCCGCGGCGCAGCTGGACCTGCGCGGCGAGCGGGATCATGAGTCCGACGGCGAGGCTCGCGACCACGAGCAGCACCACCATCATCTCCACCAGCGTGAAGGCGCGTGAACTATTGCAGCGCGATGACGGCGTCATGGGTGCGGCCCGGCAGCGGTGCCGAGACGATACGGGTGCAGGATGAGGCGTCGCATGCGAGTCGCGGCGACCCGCACTCGTCGCGACGGGTGCCGACCACGATCGCCGCGCGCCGGCCCTCGGCGATGACGCGGCCCTCGGCATCGGCGACTTCGAGGCAGTCGCCCGACGATGCGCAGTCCGCGCCGGTGGTGGCGCCGGCGGACGGCGCGTAGAGGGCGAAGGGCTTCCACACTCGCCACCACGAGAGGTCGTCCAGCATTCCGTGCGCGACCTCGAAGGCGGCGTCCGGAATCCGGCCCGCGGTTCCCACGCCGGGACAGGCGGGCGACGCGCGCGGCAGGCGGCCTGAATTCTCCGGCCGCGAGGCATAGAGCGCGAGGCATTGGGAGAGCTCCAGGCCCACGCGCCGCGTGACGCGCGGCATCACATCCGCATACGCCACCACCGCCAGGCGGTCGTTTACGGCGATGCGCCCCCCGGAGCCGGCCACCGGGCCCTGGATGAAGCCGTTGCCGTTGAGGGCGCGGCCCGCATCGCTGCGGTCGTGGAAGTCGGCGTTGTCCTCGCCGGAACGCTCCGGCGGCGCGAGGTCGAGGTAGTTCGCGGGGTCGCAGCGAGCCGCACGGCGTGGCGGCGTGGCGATGCACCGCCCGTGGGCGTCGCAGTCGCCGGGCGCGCAGCCGCGTCGCTGCTCGCGCGCGCCAGATCCCGCTTCGCGCGCCAGCGGCGGACCGGGAGCGATGATCACCGCGGCCGCGCCGCCGCGCTCGCCATCCGCCAGGGTGCCGTCGTGCATCACGCGCCCGGAGCTGTCGCGGACGGTGATGGTTCCGAACGCGGTCGCCGGCGTGTGGTCCACGCACGCGGCGCTGGCCGCGCAGTTGAGCAATCCCTTGTAGCGCGTGGAAACCGCATACCAGAGGCGCTCGCCATGGCCATCGCGCAGATCCGGGAGGCCGAGCGTCTTCCAGGGCAGGCGCCCGAGGCGATCGTCCTGCCCGCGGTCGCCGGAGAGCGATCCGCACGTGGATTCCGCCCACCCGTCATCGTCCAGGTCGGGGCAGGGGAGGAAGCCGGGGCCCACGATGGCGGTGATCGGGCGATCGGAGGCATGGGCGAGCAGGGCTTCGCGCGCCTGGGCCAGCGCTCGTTCGCTCGCCTGGCCGCGCCCCGAAGAGAAGAAAGAGGAGGCTTGCGCCACCAACATCGCGCCCGCGGCGATCGCGAGCACGATCGCGGCGATCATCAGCGCCACTCCGCCCTGAGATTTTCGAGGATCCATGGCCCGCCTCTCGTCGACTGGAGGCCCCATGGAATCGCAATCACGCCCGGGAGTCGCGCGAAAGCCGCGCCGGGAAAGAGCCGGCTAACGCTTGACTTCGCCGCCCTTGCCGCGCTCGACCTTCACGTTCTCCGGCGAGCGCACCGCTCCCGGTTCGAGGAGCGCCTCGCCGCGCGGGCCGGCGACCGCCACCGCGACGCCGTTGATCCAGACGGTGCTGCGCCCGTCGCTGCGCCGCACGAAGCCGGTGACCTCGGCCTTCGCCGCCACCGGACCCGCCGCCGCCTCGCTGGGCTCGCCGCGGCGCAGCTTGTCCAGGCGCGCGCGCTCTTCGGGCGAGTGGAACAGCACGCCCAGATCTGCGGCGAGGGTTGCGGTCGATGCGGCGAGGAGCGCCGCGAGGAGCGCGAGCCTAGCTCGGGCGATTGGCACGTTTCTCCTTCAGCGTGATCCACTCGAGCGTGCAGTCGGCCTCGACCCGCGGCTGCACCGCGTCGCCGCTGCTTTTCGCCTCCATCCGGCGGATGACGCAACGGTCCACGGGGTAGAAGCCCTGGCGGCTCTGCGAAAGCGCGTCGATGAAATCGAGCAGGTCGCCTTCGTGCAGCGCGCGCGCGCGCAGCTTCACGCGGCTCGCGAGGACGTCGACCGCGGTGAATGCGAGGCTGCCCGGGAGCGGCAGCGGGCGCTGCGCGCCGATCTCGTAGTCGAGCCCGAAGAGCTGGTGGCGGGTGCGCAACCCATTCACCAGCTCCACCAGGTCGAGGCGCCGTTCGGATTGCAGCAGGCCGCGTTCGACCAGCGTGCGGAACACGTCCGCCGATTGCTCCAGGCTTTCGCGCTCCCGCCGCGCGGTCTCGACGCGCGTGCGCCCTTCCTGGGTGCGCTTGGCGAGCGCCGCGCTCTCGCGCTTTTGCCGTTCCACGTACCAGTGGGAGCCGCCCGCCACCGCCCCCGCGACCACGATCGAGGCGACCAGGATCACCCAGGAGGCGCGCAGCGAGCCCAAGCCTTCCTTGGAGAAGATCTGCTTCATGCGGCCGCCTGCCGGTCGCGCAGGATTTTCAGCACGAAGCGCGGCTCCATCGTCGCCGCCTCTTTCTCGGCAAGGCGGCCCTGGAGTGCCAGCGCCGGGCGCAGGTCGAGCGGGCTTTCCAGCACCTCGGCCTTGAAGCCGCGGCGCGCGGAGATGTCGGCGGCGAGCTTCTCGACGCGCTCCAGGGCGGCGCGGAAGTCGTTGTTGGCCACCTGCACCGTGGCTTCCATCACCACCACCTCGTAGCGGCCGGTGGTGAACGCGGGATTGGCGCCGTCGTCGGGCGGCGGGCCCGGCGGCGGCTCGCCCGCCTTGGCGATCGACTTGACCGGCGGCGGGTTGCGGGGCGGCGCGAGGGTGAGCGCGGGAACCACCTTCGGATCGTCGGTGGCGTGCCAGCTCAGCTGGTTCAGCCGCACCTGGGGGTAGTCGGCCAGCACCTCCGAGAGCGGGCGCAGGAACTCGTGCAACACCGGGAAGGACTTGATCGAGGCGTTGTAGAAGGTCACGGCATCGCGCATCGCCGAGCCGCCGACGCCGAAGGAAGGCAGCCCGCGCGTGATCTCGTCGTATTCGCGGTTGAACGCCTGCAGTTGCTGGGCGACGCGATCGTCGGCCGCGTTCGACTGCAGCACGCGAGCGACGTTGAAGCCGCCCCAGATGAGGCCGGCCAGCAGGAACACCGCGGAGACCCGGTTCAGGATCTGGCGGGCCCAGCGCAGCGTGGCATGGCGGCGCAGCTCCGACGAGGCGAAGTGATTCTCGCCCGGGCGCATCAGGAAGAGGTGGACCATCACCTCCTCGGCCGCTGACGAGAGCGGCGAGGGCTTGAGGCCCAGCTTGGCGGCCACCTGCGCCATGTCGAGGACGCGGTACTGGATCTGCGCGAAGCCGCGCAGCTGCGGCTCGATCGCGGCTCGATCGCGCGCGTGCATCAGCACGCAGACCTGCAGCTGGTCATCGGCGCCGAAGTGCCGCAGGCTGTCGAGGTACTGCCAGGTGCGCGTGGTTTCCTCCGCCACCATGCTGCCGAGGGTCTGTCCCTCCTCCAGGTCGAGCGGCGTGAGGCGGCTGAACTTGAACTCGTTCGCGCGGAAGTACGTCTGCCGCAGCGCCTCGCCCGGCGAGAAGGTGACCAGCAGGGTGTTGGGAAAATCGAGGTCCAGCTCCTCCAGCAGCGACACGCTGAAGAGCGCGCACGAGTGGATGCCCGCGAGCGGCACCGACAGCCGCTCGATCATGTCCAGCCACGGCCGCAGCACCTCGGGGTTGGTGACCGCGGTGTAGAGCACGCGATCGTCGCGGCGCCCCTCGGTCTCGCGACCCTGCAGCGCCGCGTAGCGGAACTGGGAGTTGCGGTAGATCTGCGTGAGGCGCCGGTTGAAGATCGCGTCGCGGTCGCCGGCGCCGACGTGCGGCACGGTGTCGAGGCGGAAGTCCTCTTCGGCCAGGTCGGTGAGGATGTGCGTGGGCACGCGCTTCACGGTCGCGAGATAGCGGTTGAATTCCTCCGCCCCCGCGCCGGACACCGCGAACTCGCGCCGCTTCATGATGCTCTTGCCGCGGGTGAGCACGCTCACCAGCCGCGTGTTCGTGAGATAGATGAAGTGGCGGGGCATCGCGCTAGAACTTGATCTTGGCGATCACGTCGTAGATCGGCAGGAAGATCGCGTACATGATCGCGATCACCAGGCCGCCGAGGACGACCGTGGTCGCGGGGCCGAGGAGCTGCTGCATGCGCGAGATGCTCTCGCGCACCTGGCGGTTGTAGAAATAGCTCACGTTGAGGAGCGCCACGTCCAGCCCGCCGGTCGATTCGCCCACCTTCAGCATCCTCAACACCAGCGGCGGGAAAAGCTTGGTGGCGATGAACGCCTGGGAAATGCCCTGGCCTTCGGAGATGCTGCGCCCCACGCGCTGCAGGCCCGCCTCCATCACGCGGTTGCCGACGATCTTCTCGCAGATCTGGATGCAGTCGAGCACGCTGATGCCCGCGCGGTAGAGCATGGCGAAGAAGGTGGAGAAGCGCGCGAGGATGATCTTCTGCCGCAGGTCGCCGAGCACCGGTATCTTCAGGGCAATGCCATCGAGCGCACGTTGCACCTTCTCGTTGGTGCGCGACATGATCCAGCCGGCGATCGAGATCACGAACGGGATGCCGAGGAGGAGGTACCAGTATTTCACGAAGAAGTTGGAAAGCGCGATCAGCATCTCGGTCTCGCGCGGCAGCTTCGGCACCAGCGTCTTGAAGGTCGCGGCGAGCTGCGGCACGAGCACCGTCATCAGGACGAACACCACGCCCACGATCACCACCAGCACGAGCGCCGGGTAGACGAGCGCCTTCTTCGCCTGGCTCGCCATCTCGTCCTGCCACTTGAGGTTCTCGGTGAGCTCGTCCAGGACCACGTTCAGCTGCCCGCTCTGCTCGCCCGCCTTGATGAGGGCCACGAAGACGTCGTCGAAGCAGTAGCCGTGGTGCGCCATCGCGTCGGAGAGCGTGAGGCCCCCGCCGATGTCCTCCAGCAGGCTCGCCAGCACCTGGCGGAAGCCGGGGTTGTCGACGGTGTCGCGCAGGTCGGTCAGCGCCTCGATGATGGTGACGCCGGCCTTCAGCAGCTGCGAGAGGTGGAAGCAGAAGGTGATCAGCTCCTCGCGCGTGATGCGGCGGGTGCGGGCGGCGGTCGATTTCTTGACGGAGCCGAAGGTGACGAGATCCAGGCTGAGGCGCTTCAGCCGCAGTTCGAGGTCGATCGCGTTCGATGCATCAAGGTTGCCGGTGGAGATGCGGCCCTCGGCATCGACGGCACGGTAGGCGAACAGCGCCATCTGGCCCTCAGATCACGCGGTCGGTCAGGTCGACCACGCGGGATATTTCCTCAAGGCTCGTCTGCCCGAGGAGCACGCGCGAGACGGCGTCCTCGGCGAGCGTGCGGAAGCCTTTGGAGCCGGCGAGCTTGCGGATCTCGCGCCCGGTGGCGCGGCGCGCGATCTGCTCGTCGATCTCGGCGTCGAGCTTGAAGAGCTCCATGATCGCCACCCGCCCCTTGAAGCCGGTGTTGTCGCAGCGAGCGCAGCCGACCGCGTGGTAGATCGGCCGCGAGTCCTCCTCGGCCATCGCCATCAGGCGCTTGGTCATGGCGTCGGGGGCCGCGGCCGCCCTGCAATGCACGCAGAGCTTCCTCACCAGGCGCTGCGCGATCACGCCGATGATGTTGCCGGCCATGATGTCGGGGAGCACGCCGAGGTCCATCAGGCGCGGCATCGCGCCGATGGAGGAGTTGGTGTGCAGCGTCGAGTACACCTGGTGGCCGGTCATCGCGGCGCGGAACGCCATCTCCGCGGTCTCCTGGTCGCGGATCTCGCCCACCAGGATGATGTCCGGATCCTGGCGCATCATCGAGCGGATGCCGGAGGCGAAGTCGAGCTTCACCACCTCGTTCACCGAGGTCTGGCGGATCATCGCCATCGGGTACTCGACCGGGTCCTCGAGGGTCATGATGTTCACGCCCTCGGTGTTGATGTAGCTCAGGATCGAGTAGAGGGTGGTCGTCTTGCCGCTGCCCGTGGGGCCGGTTACGAGGATGATGCCCTCGGGGCGCGCGAGCATCAGCTTCAGCGTCTTCAGGTCGTCCGGGTGCAGGCCGAGGTCCTCGAGCGGCACGATGCCCTTGTCGCGGTCGAGGATGCGCAGCACGATGTTCTCGCCGTGGGTGGTCGGCTGCGCCGAGACGCGGAAGTCCACGGGGTGCCCGGAGAGCATGAGCGAGATGCGCCCGTCCTGCGGCGCGCGCGTCTCGGCGATGTTCATGCCGCTCATCACCTTGAGGCGCACCACCATCGCCGCCCAGTAGTTCTTGTGCAGGCTGCGGATCTGGCGCAGCACGCCGTCGATGCGGTAGCGGATGCGCAGGAA
>JBKJTM010000206.1:0-8531 GCA_046590805.1 Usitatibacter sp. | reverse complement strand
AGAGGTTGCCGAGGACCGCGCCTTCCAGCACCCGCGTGACCTTCCGGCGGCGGGCGATCGGCTCCATGGTTTCGGCCACCCGCATCACCTCTTCAGCGAGTTCGCGGTCGAAGGGATCCACGGACAACAGGTGCGGCTTGCCGGGCCGCGTGAGCCGCGGGCGGAGGGTCTTGGCGGCCGGCGTTCCCATCGCCGCCCCACCGGTGAGCGTCTCGATGAGGCGCGCAACCACCTGCGGCATGGCGCGGTGCTCGCGCGAGGACTCGGGAAGGAGCCAGGTGTCCAGCGCACGCCGCGTGACGCCGAGGCGGCCGGCCAGCCCATTGCGGGTGAGATCGAGGCTCTCCATCGTCTCGCGGAGCAATGCCTGCTGGGTCATGGGCGGCGCCTATCTACGCAATGCGGCGGATTATCGCCGCGTTCGTTAGCCGATGCAATGTACGCTCTGCGTGTTGATTCCTCCCAATCACAAACCGGGGACGTACCCTCATCTCGCCTGAACCGCCCCGGCTTTTCCGGAGACATCCGGGTTTGAGTCAGGCCGCCACCGGCAGCTGACTTGCTGATTGATGATACTTGGCCTCGTATTCCGCAGGTGGCACGTTGCCGATCGGCTCGAGCAGCCTACGGTTGTTGAACCAGTCGACCCATTCGAGCGTTGCATATTCCACTTCATCGAGATGGCGCCACGGACCGCGGCGATGAATGACCTCGGCCTTGAAGAGCCCGATGATCGTCTCGGCAAGCGCGTTGTCGTAGGAGTCGCCTACGCTGCCCACGGAGGGTTGGGCGCCCGCTTCTGCCAGGCGCTCGGAATAGCGAATCGACAAGTACTGACTGCCTCTATCGCTGTGATGAACGACGCCCTTGGCGCCCGAGCGCGACCAGATCGCCTGTTCCAGCGCATCCAGGACCAGCTCAGCATGCATCGAACGCGCCACGCGCCAACCGATGATGCGTCGCGCGAACACGTCAACCACGAAGGCAACGTAGACGAAGCCGGACCAGGTCACCACGTACGTGAAGTCCGCAACCCACAGTTGATTTGGCCGGCTGGCATGAAACTGCCGGTTCACATGATCCAAGGGACGTGCAGCACTGTCGTCGGCGATCGTCGTGCGGCACTTGCTGCCCCTCACCACGCCTTGCAAGGAGAGCGAACGCATCAAGCGCTCGACCGTGCAACGCGCAACCGAAACGTCCTCCCGGTTGAGTTGCCGCCAGACCTTGCGAGCGCCGTAGACTTCGAAGTTCTCGTCGTAGACGCGCCGAATCTCCAGCGACAGCGCACGGTCGCGCAGGAGCCTCGGAGGCACCTTCGCCGGGTTGGCCTCGCGCGCCTTGCGTTCGTAGTACATCGAAGGGGCGATCGGCAACTGCTTGCAGATCGACTCGACCCCATAGATGTCACGGTTGGCGTCGATGAACGACACCATCACCTCTGTCGGCGGTCGAGCTCACCCTCGACCAGATCCACGACAACGACATGGTGCGCGCATACGACCGGGGCGAGCGCCTTGAGCAGCGCCATCCGATTGATGACTTGGTGGGATGAACAACTTTCGCGCGCACAGCGTGGCGCCGAAGTTGTGGCGCTCCCCCTCAAAACGAGCATGCCCGCCGCCCGTCGATAAAAGAGGGCGCCGGATCGCGGTGCCTTGGGGTATTGGTGCGGCGGGGGGAATCAAACGGTGAGGACCAGTTTCCCTATGAAAATGCACCTCACTTCAGATAGTCGGCGATGCTTTGTTCGACATCCACGAGCGCCTCGCACGTCGATCGTTCTTTCCATGTAAAGGAACTGCGTGGTCAGGCGGGCGGGGTCCTTGCCGGTGCCGCCGACTGTCACCGCTCAAGAATTGAACGATGCACCTTTCGATGGGCACAGGCTCAAGCGAGCCGTACCATTCGCGCGGCGAGGCGCCTTGCTCGTAAGCGACCCGCCTGAGCCCGGCGGCTACGTGATCCGGCATCAGTGCCAGCGCTGGCAACTCCCGCCATGGGACTAATTCTGAGGCGTCAACAGCCGCCCGTTTATCTTCTTGTCCCAGTGAGCACAGAGCCGCTCAAAACTAACCGTCATGACCATGTCGCACTTCACCCAAGCATCGGCTCCCGACGGGTTGGGGGCCGGATCGGTGTCCAGCTTCATGTGGTACTTCTCCACCGTATGCGGGGTGGTAGTGCTGATCGGGACAACCGTGCAAAGGCCAGGGCGATTCAAAAATTTGGGCGATAAAACGACCACCCATCGTACTTTCAACATTTCCTTCCCGATGCATCCGGCGTAGTCACATCGCAGAACTTCGCCCTGCTTTGGGTGATATGGAAGAGGCTTGGGCCACATGGGGGCGAATACTACTTGAGCACGGCTATTGATCCACAGGGGGCACCCCTCCAGGTCTATCTCGACAGCAACGACTATTCCCGCTTCGGTGACGTGCTGCTGGGGCGGAGCAACTCGCGCGAGCACGCCGAAATCTTCGAGGCCCTCCAACGCTACTCCGCTGACCAGGTGGAGTTCAGATATAGCGTGGTTCATGTATCCGAAGCGGCGCCCCTGTCGCCGGACGTGCTTCCCCGATCAATCTCTCGCGCCCAGGCAATCGTTGCGCTCTGCGGCGCGCATCAATTAGCGCCCCCATGGCGCCTTCCCGTCATTGACGCAATAGCCAGGTTTCGCGAATTTCCCACTCGGGGAAGCGCAGCGGGTCCATGGTTCCCAAGCTTCGAGAGCACCCTTGAAGAAATCAATCGTGATCTGGGTCGCTTGACGACCGATCCTGAAGCAATCATTTCTGAGCACCTGGGCGTAACTGAGCTGTCTCGGGCAATGCGGCGCAAGCTGAAGAGAATGGCAACGCCCCAGAAGACCAAGAGGAACCTCCGGGAGGATCTGCCAAGGCTCTGGCCCACATTCGTGACAAGGATCCGGCGTTCCTTCCCAATCTCAGAGACAACTTCACGGACGTGGCAGCAAATGATTCTCGGCGAGCGTCAGACCCATGAAGTCGCTGAGCTCATCGCTGACGACCTTGCGGACCTTCCTGTTTTGATGCGCTGGCTGTGCGCCGATGCGGGAGAGTTCGCCAACATGCAAAGCTGGGTTCGAGCGCCAGGCAAGCGGTTCGCTGAAACATTGAAGGCGAATCTTCACACGGCCCGAGCAATGCGGGCCTCCTACCGAGAAGCGAGCCCGCAGTTTGCTCGAGAAATGATGGATGCTTGGGAATCGGTCGCGAAGCGTGCGCGTCAGAAATACGCCGCGTCCTTGGAGGCGTTCGCTAGGCAGGCGATCATGGAGGCGAGGGACGAAATGGAGCGGGCTGGAGTCACCGGCGCGCCGGATGACATCGCCAATCTTCCCTACGTTCGCACGGCCGAAACGCTGTACGCAGCCTATCTACAGAAGCTTGGAAGTCCGAATGAGATGGGACGGAGCCCTGAAAAGGTAGCAAGTGATCCTGGAGACATGATGCATGCCATGTACCTCCCGTATGTCGATGTGTTCAGGGCTGATGGCTTCGCTCGTGAATATATCGGGAGTGCCGCAGCGGCGGTCGGCACGTTGTTGGTTAAATCGATCGAGGACCTCCCGGCTGCAATCGACGAGAAAATTAGGTGAAGAAGGCCGCCACCCATGACCGGGCAAGGGTCCGCCGCCGGTTTTCCGTTGGCACAGCGTTCCTTCAAAACCTCACGGTCGTTCAGCCCCGCCGGGGCCCGTCGCCGGCCGATTCGGGCATCATGCCGCGATGGAAAGGGGAGACGCCCTCAAAACCCTCGCGGCCTTCGGCACTGCTGGATTTCTTGCGCTGGCACCGCTACAAGCCTTTGCTAGGGAAAGAACCGGGGAAGTAGCCCGCGCCGCCTCAGGAAAGATCGAGCGCAGCCCGCGAGCTCGAGCTGAGTTCAAGCGCTCCAATCCCTGCCCCTCTACCGGCCTTGCGGGCGCCACGCTCCTGTTCGCCGCGGGCGCCTTCATTCTCGCCGTCGGCTTAGTGATCGGGTTTGTCGTGTGGCAATGGGAGCGCGTGCTTTTCGTTGTCGCGTTCCTGGCCGCATTTGGGATTGGAGCCCCGCTGTTCCACGCCATCGAAGCACGCGCTCTCCATACGGTCGATGAGCTGTTTCTGCTTGGACTGTGTGCCTGCGTTGCCGCGTTCTCGGCGGCTTCCGTGGGGCAATGCATTGTCGGGGGCATCGCCCAACAAAACTGGAACTATGGTCTCGGGGCTGCGGTGGGGACCGGATTCGTGGGACTCGCCCTATGGGTAATCCACCTTCTAGTTAGGCGAGCGGCCCGGCGTAACTCGGTTTGGACTGCGCCTGTACCTGATGGCGCGAAGGTGATTGGCGACGAGTCGTAGGCTGAACCTACATAATGAAACTCAACTTCGGGAGGATCTGGCGCATGAACCCTTTGCCTAGGGATAGTGGCAGGTAGAGTTCCTCAAGTAATGAAGCGACAACTGGGAGCATCAAAATGAAGCGTCACCTTAAAAACACGATATGGGGCTTCGTCGCTGGGTTCGCCTTGCTCGCGCCGCCGGTGGCACACTCTTACACGCATCGCTTCCAGTTCTCGACGAACTGCACGGATGTGAAGAAGGGGGTTCCATACAAGATGAACATTGAGCTCCACACCGTTTCAAAAGCGTGCTCCAACAAGCAAGGCTGGGGCATCAGCATGACCGGGACGTACACCGTGGAGTCCGGCGGCATCTGCCTCGTGGATTCGATCAGCTTGCTCAAGAATGACGGACCTCCTCAGACGCGCTTCAATTGGCGCAAGTCGGTGGGCGTTGCCGGCTCGAACTGGCTGGTCACGTGCATGAACGAGGGCCCCGGCGCTTACACTCCCGGCATCCATCGCTGCGACAGCGACTGGAAGAAATGCGAACCCTGAGCGCCTATTGGCGGTACGAAACCAAGGACACGTGGAGGCGCGCGACGTAGCGCGCTGAGGGAGGCGCATGAGCAAGTCTGGAATTCCCCCGAGGTCGCTGGGTCCAGCGCGAGTTGCGGGTATGGCCCTGCCGGTTCAGCTGGCTCCCTATCGAGGTAGATGTCGGACAACACCAGTGCCGCCTGGAATGCTGAACTCAGCGGGCAGGTGCTGTTGCGTCTGATGCGTTGCGCGTCCCGCTCTCTGCAGAGCAAGAATCCCGGCTGACACAGCGTTCACTCAAACGTGAAAAGGAGTTCGTAGGCATGTTCTGCGCGAGGCTCCCAGAGGCCTCGGTGGGGTGGACCCGCGGGCACGGGTGGCAATGCCTCGGCGGCATGAATCACTTCGACGCCATTGAGGACATGCTAGCCCCCGACCGACTCGGTTTGGCCGGCTAGGCGGTCAAAAGGCGCACGCCGTGAATCGTATTCTCGATCCGCGCTACCGAAGGCGGGCCGTTGTGTGAAAAGGCCCGGTCTCGTGCGGCAAGCCGGCAGACTCGGAAGGCTGGCGCCTGCCGCAACTTCCGAGCATACTTCCTAGTGTGAACCTCCTCGACGCACTGCGCCGCCCCGAAGGCAAGACCCTCGAGTTCAAGCGCGACCTGTCGTCGCCTGAGGGACTGCTGCGCACGGTTGTCGCCTTTGCCAATACTTCCGGCGGCGTTGTTCTCATTGGGGTAGAGGACGGCACTCGGCACGTCCGCGGGGTTGCGGACCCGTTCGCCCTGGAAGAGCGGATCGCCAGCCTGATCACCGACTCCATCGCCCCTCGTCTGTTGCCGGATCTCGAGGTCCTTGCCTGGCGCAAGACCCACGTGGTCGCAGTCCAGGTTCATCCCAGCCCTGCGCGTCCTCACCATGTCGCCAAGGCTGGCCCTCAGGCGGGGACGTACGTGCGAGTGGGCTCGACGAACCGGCGGGCCGATGATGCGCTCATCGCCGAGATGCAGCGCTTCGCGAGGGGCGAGACGTTCGACGAACGCCCGATGCCGGGCCTCAACTCGGAAGCGATCGACTTCCGAGCGGCTTCCGAGTTCTTTGCGGGGGTCCGGCGGCTGGGGAAGAAGGACCTGGACACCCTCCACCTCGTGACCGAACACCAGGGCCGCCATGTGCCAACGACGGGAGGCATTCTGATGTTCGGTCCTCACCGGCTTAGACACTTTCCGGATGCCTGGATCCAGCTCGGCCGATTCGGCGGCACGGATCGCGCAAAGATCGATGATCACGCCGAATGGAAGGGCTCGCTGCTGGAAGCCATCGAGCAGGCCATCGCCTTCGTGGAAAAGCATTCGACCCGAGGTGTTCGCATCGGGCGACTTCGCCGCAGCGACCACTGGTCACTGCCGCCTGTAGCCGTGCGCGAGGCAGTCATCAACGCGGTGGCGCACACCGACTATTCGCAGGCCGGCGCACCGATCCGCATCGCGCTCTTCGACGACCGGCTGGAGGTCGAGAATCCCGGCCTGCTGCCCTTCGGCCTCACGGTCGCCGATCTGCCACTGGGCGTCTCCAAGCTGCGCAACCGGGTCATCGGCCGGGTATTGCACGAGCTCGGTCTAGTGGAGCAGTGGGGCAGCGGTGTCCAGCGCATGATTGCGGCGTGCCGTGATGCCGGGCTCGCGGCCCCGGTGCTGGAGGAAATCGGAATCCGCTTCCGCGTGACCCTGCGCACGGCCCAGGTGCAGGCGGTCACGCTCAACGAAACCGACCGGGCTATCGTGGCCCTGGTCCGGGCACCCGAAGGACTCGCGACGCGCCAGATCGCCGACAAGATCGGGCTCACGTCACGCGCCACACGCACACGCCTGGCCGCCCTTGTTGCCCTTGGGCTGGTGCGTGAAATCGGCACCGGCCCGCAGGATCCCAAACGCCGCTATTTCTCGACGGAAGTACCATGATGTTGACGCCGGCCGAAAATTGACCATCAAACGAGGGTAGTGCCGACTGAATATTGACCAGGGTGTTCAACCTACCCTGCTGCTTCAAGCGGCAGGGGGCAAAAAGGGGTGATCACCATGGCAATGCTGGGCAAGATTCGAAGGCTGTACTACCGGGATGGGTTGTCGATCAACGAGATCCGCCGGCGCACGAGCCTGTCGCGAAACACGATTGTCTGGCGTCAACTACTTTTTCCGGCGCATTGACTCATCAGAATTGCTACCCCGGTGACCTGTTGCCTCACGTAGATTGCTACCCGCCGGATTGGCCGGCGGGAGCACGACGTGAAAGGGCGGGTCAGCATGACAACACGCAAGGAGTTGCTGGAGGCGGTTCGTGGACGCTATCGCGCCGCGTCGATGAGTGAGCGACAGGACCAAGATCCTCGACGAATTTGCTGCAGTCACCGGATATCACCGCAAGCACGCGATCCGGGTGCTTGGTTCGGAAGCCTTCCGGGATCGTCCACGATCACGATGAAACGTCGTCCACGTTCACGCTGAAATCAGCGTCCACGATCGCTGAAATGCGCAGTGATCCGGTTCGGCCGTTAGGAGGCGCATGAAATTGTCCTGCCGAAAGGCCGTCGCCCGTCGCGAGCGGGTAATCCGCAGCGAGTAGACGGCATAGGCGCCACGCTGCGGAAGGCTTACGATCTTTTCCCACTTGAGCCCGTGGTCACGATAAGCCTGCTCCCAGGTGAGCTGACTGATCTTCTTCAGCGTATCGAGAACCCGCTGCTGTTCGTCCTTCTCCAGCCGAAACCAGCCTTGCTGGAAGACTTCATTGTTTAGGTCGAGCTGAACGTTTTTGTTGTTTTTGTTTTGGTTTTCCGCCATGGCCTAGTCCCGCGATAGCGTCAGGATTGGACTCTTGGGGCAAGTTGCGTTCGGCAAAGTCCAAAGCACGCTCGAGCTCCAGCCGCGCCTGCGGCTCGTGAAGCCAGCGTTCATTGTCCGGAACGACAGACGCCGTGCGGACGAGCCAAACCCCCGGCTCCCGCTCCTCGACCAATACCTGTCGGCCGGCAAACTGTTTGCCAAGCGAGATCTGCCCATTCGAGCCAACGACCTTGACGCTAACTTTGTTTTCTACAGAGTTCATTTCTGTCGTGCCCTCGCCGGCACGGCGTTGTCTTAGTTGTGCATTCCTACCGCACGACGGCACTATTGCACGAAAGCGTGTGGGAGTCAATTGGACTCGGACGCAAGCTCAGACTCGTTGCCGGTTTCCACGATGTGGCAGTGGTGCGTGAGCCGATCGAGGAGCGCGGCTGTCATCTGCCCGCGATCAGAGAGCCGCTCGTGGCTTGCCACGGGCGCCTCCCCCGCCGCTCACGCGCATCGGGTAGAGCCGCTTACTCACCATCGGCCCCGCCAGCTCGCACGGCACCGAGTAGCGGTTTCGCTGCACGTTCACCAGGCAGGGGCATCACCCTCTTTGCTCCCTGCCGCTAAAAGCAGCAGGGTAGGTTGAACACCCTGGTCAATATTCAGTCGGCACTACCCTCGCTCGATGGTCAATTTTCGGCCGGCGTCAACACGCCATCCCCGCTTCCATGTGCATTACACGCCGACTTCGGATTCGTGGCTCAACCAGGTCGAACGCTGGTTTGCCGACCTCACCACGCGTCAGAT
>JBKJTM010000002.1:0-3046 GCA_046590805.1 Usitatibacter sp. | reverse complement strand
GCGAGCTTGGTCCCGGCCACGCGCGCACTGATCTTCTCGAACGCCTTGTCGCGGGTGGTGGAGGTGTCGTCGCAGAAGGGCGAGAAGCCGCAGTCGTCCGTGGTGCCAAGCTGCGCGAGCGGAATGTACTCCGCGGCCTCAAGCACGCGGTCGCGCACTTCCTCGGCAGTCTCGACGTGCGGATCGATCGGCGCCACCACACCCACGAAGACGCGGTGATTCGGCTTCATGTACTTGCGGATGATCCCCAGCACGCGCTTCCTGTCCTTCTCGCCGGCGAGCGCCACGTAGAAGTTGGTCGCCTTCAGCTCGAAGAGGCTGGGCAGGAGCTCTCCATAGTCCACATCCGCGCTGTGGGTCGAATCGCGGTCGCCGCCGGGGCACGTATGGATGCCGATGCGGGCGCGATCGGCCGCGGAGAAACGCGACAGCGCCAGGTTGTTCAAGTCGATGAAGCTGGTGAGCAGCTCGCCCGTGGGATCGAGCTTCGCCGCAAGGCGCCCCTCGGTGAAGTCCACCTGCACGCAATAGGCGCCCTTGTCGAAGCAGCGGCGGATCTCCTTCTCGTGCTCCGAGACCAGGTCCTGGATGAACTCGTCACGCGAGTAGCCGTCGATGCCTTGCGGCGGATACATGAGGCTCATCGCCGAAGGGGAGATCACCGCCTGCTTCACGGGGCGTGTGGCGAACTCCTTGGCGACGTCGAGATACTCGTCGGCGTAGCGGACATAGCGGAATGGCCCGCCGGTGAGGCGCAACATGCGGCGCGTGTGTCCGGCGGCAAACGGGATCGCGAAGCCGTCGGGCGAGGTGTTCTTCATCCCGTGGACACAGTAGGTCCAGAAGTTGTGGTACTTGCGCTGCTCGCCATCGGTCACCACCGGGGAGCCGGTGGCCTCGAAGCGTTCCACGGTGTCCTTGACCGCTGCACGGTAGGCCTGCTCGAGTCGCGGGCTATCCGGGCCCTCGCGCACGATGGCATCGAGAAGCTCGGCAGGGCGTGGGATGCTGCCGATCGGTTCCGTTGGAATGGTGACCATGTGCTTGGCTGGGAGAAGGTCAGCCTTTGATGATGGGCGCGTCCGGATCCTTTTGGCTGTAGGAGGGCGCTTACATTCTGTCGGCGGAAGTACATTGCGCTGGTTCGCAAGGACCACGCGTAGGCGCTCTCCTACTTCGCCGCACCCTTGACTCGCTATAGATTTGTTGTAGGCCTCCGTTCTGGAAAGACCATGGCAACATCGACCCACGACCGCCCCGCAGTTACCGCCGAGCAACTGCAACGCCGCGTCACCGCGCTCGAGCAGGAGCTCGAGTCGGTGAGGCAACGGGAGCGGGCCTGGACTGCGCGCGAGGAGGAGCTCTCCGACTTCGTCGAGAACGCGGTCGTCGGGCTGCACAAGGTGGGGCCCGACGGCACCATCCTGTGGGCCAACGCCGCTGACCACGAAACGCTCGGCTATGCCCGCGACGAGTACGTCGGCCACAACATCGCCGAGTTCCACGCCGACCACGACGCGCTGAGCTCGATCCTCGCGCGGCTGCTGGCGGGCACTGCGCTGTGCGAGCAGCCAGCTGTGCTCAAGTGCAAGGATGGGGCGGTGCGTCACGTGCTGATCTCGTCCAACGCGCTCTTCGAGAACGGCCGTTTCGTGAATACGCGCTGCTTTACGCGCGACGTCACCCAGCAGCGCCTGGCCGAAGCCGCGTTGCAGGAAACCCGCATGCACCTCGCCGCGGTGGTCGAGTCTTCGCTGGACGCGATCGTGTCAGTGGACCTCGCCGGCCGCATCAACGCCTGGAACCGCGGCGCCGAGGGGCTGTTCGGATACTCGCGCGAGGAGATCGTCGGGCGTCCCATTTTCACCATCGTGCCGCCGCAGCTCCACGACGAGGAGCGCGGCATCTTCGCCAAGGTGCTGGCCGGCGAGCGCGTCGAGCACTACGAGACGCTGCGCATCCGCAAGGACGGGCAGCAGCGGCACATCTCGCTCACCGTCTCGCCGATCCGCGACGCGTCCGGCGCCTTCATCGGCATCTCCAAGGTCGGCCGCGACATCACCGAGCGCAAGGAGGCGCAGCGCGAGCTCGCCGATGCCGCGCGCCGCAAGGACGAGTTCCTGGCGATCCTCGCGCACGAGCTGAGGAACCCGCTGGCGCCGATCCGCTACGCGCTCACCATCACCAAGCAGCCGAAGACCACCGGGGCGCAGCGCCAGCGCGCCGACGAGGTGATCGAGCGCCAGGTCGAGCACATGAGCCAGTTGCTGGACGACCTCCTCGACGTATCGCGCATCGCGCGCGGGCACGTGGAGCTGAAGAAGAAGTGGATCGACCTCACGTCGGTGATCGGCGGCGCGATCGACGCCGCGCGGCCGCTGCTCGACCGCAAGGGGCATGCCCTCGCGCTCGACCTGCCGCGCGAGACGCTGCGCCTGGAAGCCGACCCGGTGCGCCTCACCCAGATCCTCTCGAACCTGCTCACCAACGCGGCCAAGTACACCGATCCGGGCGGGCAGATCCAGTTGCGCGCGCTTCAGGACGGCGAACGCGTGGTCCTGTCGGTGCGCGACAACGGCATCGGCATCTCCGCGGACATGAAGACGCGGCTGTTCGACTTGTTCTCGCAGGCCACGCCGGCCCTGAACCGTTCCGAGGGCGGGCTCGGCATCGGGCTCGCGCTGGTGAAGGCGTTCGTCGAGAAGCACGGCGGGACGGTGGACGCGAAGAGCCAGGGCATCGGTCACGGCAGCGAGTTCACCGTGATCCTGCCGACCGGGCACGCCGCCAACAAGCGCGCACCTCGGGGCAGCAGCCAGTTGCCGCTCGCCGCCAAGCGGCTGCGCGTGCTGGTCGCCGACGACAACGAAGACAGCACCCAGACCTGCTCGATGCTGCTCGAGCTCTGGGGCCACGAGGTGCGTGTCGCGCACACCGGCCAGGAGGCTCTCGACCTCGCCGCGCAGTTCATGCCCGACGTGGCCCTGCTCGACATCGGCATGCCCGACATGAGTGGCTACTAGGTCGCCGAGGCGCTGCGTGCCCG
>JBKJTM010000479.1:0-22379 GCA_046590805.1 Usitatibacter sp. | reverse complement strand
CTCGCCCGCGAGGTTGAAGAGCGGGCCGCCGGAGTTGCCCGGGTTCACCGCAACGTCGGTCTGGATGAATTGCGTGTACGCAGCGTCGGGCAGCGAACGGCCCTTGGCGCTCACGATGCCCGCGCTCACGGAATTCTCGAAGCCGTAGGGCGAGCCGATGGCCACGACCCACTCGCCCACGTTGGCGTCCGCGGACTTGCCGACCCTCACGGTGGGCAGCGATTTCGCTTCGATCTTGAGCACCGCGATGTCGCTTTGCTTGTCGGTGCCGATCACCTTCGCCTTGAACTCGCGCCGGTCGGTGAGGCGCACGGTGACGACGTCGGCGTTCTCGACCACGTGGGCGTTGGTCATGATGTAGCCGTCGTCGCTCACGATGAAGCCCGAGCCCTGGCCGCGCATCGGCGCGTCGCCCTGGGGCATGCCGGGGATACGGCCGCGGAAGCCGCGGAAGAATTCGCGCAGGTCGGGAACGCCTTCGAGGCCTTCGGGGCCCTCGGTGTTGCTGACGCGGCGCGTTCCTTCGACGCTCACGTTGACGACCGCGGGACCGTACTTCTTCACCAGGTCGCTGAAGCCGTTGAGAGGCAACATGGTCGCGGCGGGGTTGGCCGCGGGGGCGGCGACGGCGCCGGGCGCGCTGACGGCGGTGGCCGCATTGGCGCTGGAGAACGGTGCGTCGAGTTGCTTGATGGCCCCGACACTGCCGATCACGCCGGCGGCCACTAGCGCGCCAACGAGGACTTTCGCATTCATGGGTGACTCCGCTCGGTTGGATGCCCTTCGGGAAGGGCGACAAACCCAGTGTGGGGGCGCTTCCTTAAGCGGAACTTAAGAGGATCACGACCCTCGCCAGCAGCCCCCTGCCCCCCGGCGGATCGATCAGCTCCACCCGCCCGCCGTGGCGCTCCGCGATCCGACGCACGATCGCCAGCCCCAGGCCCGTGCCCCCTTCCGAAGCCGTCTCTCCCCGGTAGAAGCGGTCGAACACCCGCTCCCGCTCCACCGCCGGAATCCCCGGCCCCCGGTCTTCCACCTCCACCACCGCCTCCTCGCCGGTGCGCCGGACGCGCAAATAAATTGGTGTCGGAGTCGAATTACCAAAATCGACTCCGACACCATTTTTTGAGTAGCGGATCGCGTTGTCGACCAGGTTCTCCAGCAGGGCGTGGAGGGTGGCGCGGTTGCCGTGCACCACGACGGGGTCGGGTGCGTTGAGGTCGAGCGCGAGGCCCTTGGCGGCGGCGGCGGCGTCGAGCTCCCGGGCGACGCTGCGGGCGAGCTCGGCCAGGTCGACGGGGCTGCGGCCGACATCGCGGGCCTCGGGGTCGGCGCGAGCGAGCGCGAGCAGCTGCTCGACCACGTGCACCGCGCGTCCGATGCCCTCCCGCAAAGCCGCGTGGGCCTTCTCGCGCTCGCCCTCGTCCCGCGCCCGCTCGGCCAACTGCAGCTGCAAGCGCAGGGCAGTGAGGGGGGTACGCAATTCGTGCGCCGCATCGGCGATGAAGTGCCGCTGCTGCGAAAGCGCATTGCCCAGCCGCCCCATCAGCCCGTTGAGCGAATCCAGCAGCGGCTGCACCTCCTGCGGCGCGGAAGCGGCATCGATCGGCTCGAGCGACTCGGGGCTTCGCCGCGCCACCGCACGCGCCGTGGCCTCGAGCACCCGGACCTCCCGTCCCACCAGGCCCCAGATGAGCCAGCCCATGATCGGCAGCACCAGCAGGAACGGCAACAGCGTGCGCCATGCCGCGCTCAACGCCAGCGCCTCGCGCGCGAGCCGGTGCTGGGCTACCTGAATGGTGAGCCCGCGATGGAAGGTCGCGAACACGCGCCATCCGCCGAGCGCTGTCTCCACGTCGGCGAAGCCCGGATTCACCGGCCCAGGCGCCTCCACATTCGGGTGCGAGCTGTACATCAGCCGCGCGTCCGGCGACCACACCTGGATCACGAAATCGGAGCGCGACTCGTCCTGCAGCGCCTCGGCGAGCTGGCTGGGCGAGTAGGCGCGATCGCGCAGCGCCAGCGCGAGCTGCCGAAGCTGGTAATCGAAGAGCTCGTTCGCCTGCTTGCGCGCCTGGTAGAAGACCACCGCCGCCGCCAGCAGCCCGCCCAGCAGCACCGTGAGCAGCAGCCAGCCGAGGAGGCGCTTGCGCATCGACGTCATGCGTCCCCCGAGAGCGTATAGCCCATGCCGCGGACGTTGCGGATGAGGCTGGGATCGAGCTTGCGGCGCAACGCATGGATGTGCACCTCGACCGCGTTGCTCGCGATCTCCTCCTCCCACCCGTAGAGCCGCTCCTCCAGCTGCGCGCGGGTGAGATACGCGCCCGGGCGGTTCGCCAGCGCCTCCAGCAGCGCGTACTCGCGCGCGGAGAGCGTGACCTCGCGCCCGGCGAGCTTCACGCGCTTGGTGGCGGTATCGATCTCCAGCTCGCCCACCTTCACTACCGCATCGGAGCGGCCCGCGCGGCGGCGAACCACCGCGCGCACGCGAGCGGAAAGCTCGTCCAGGTCGAAGGGCTTCACCAGGTAGTCGTCAGCGCCGGCATCGAGACCCGCCACGCGATCGGTGACCGCGTCGCGCGCCGTGATGATGACCACCGGGATGCTGATGCCCTTGGCGCGCCAGGCTCGAAGGATGGCGAGCCCGTCGCGGCGCGGCAGGCCGAGATCGAGGAGCACGAGCTCATAGGCGTCGGCAACCACGACCTCCGCTTCCCGGCCGTCGCGCACCCAGTCGACCGTATGGCCTTCCCGCCGCAGGCCCTCTTCCACCGCGGCCCCGATCATCGAGTCGTCTTCCACCAGCAGTAATCGCATCTTCCACCAGCAGTAATCGCATCGCCAGCAGTTTAACGGCCACGCATCCCGTACAAAATGTTTTGCATGAATATGGGCCGTCAACTCCCGCCGCGGGGTAAGTGCACTAAGCTCTTCTTCATGCCCTACCCCCGGCCCACACCCGAGCAGCTCGACACCTTCGCACGGCGGGGGTGGCTCGTCGTGGAGGACGCGATCCCCGCCCCTCACCTCGACCAGCTCGGCAACCGCTGCGAGCGCATCATCACCGAGAAGGAAAGCCTCGCCTACGACTGGGCATGGGACGCGAAGCAGACCAAGGCCGAGCGCTCCTTCCGCATCGTGCAGGGCTCGCCCACCAAGGTGTGGGACGAGATCGCCGAACAGCCCTACCGCAAGTGGCTCACGGAGTTCGGCTCCGCCCTCATGGGGCTGGAGCTCGAGTTCTGGTACGACCAATTCCTTGCGAAGCCGCCGGGCAAGAGTGTGCCCACCTACTGGCACCAGGACGAGGCCTACTGGGGCCGCAATCTGCTCGACAAAGGCCTCACCTGCTGGATTCCGCTCCACGACGTCGATGAGCGCAACGGTTGCATGCATTTCATCGATCGCGGCCATCTCGACGGCATCCTCACCCATCGCTCGGTCGAGGGCGTGCAGAGCGACCTCATCACCTGCGACGTGGACGAGTCGCGCCTGCTCGCCTGCCCGATCAGTCGGGGCAGCGTGACCTTCCATCATTCGAAGACGCCGCACATGACCACCGCCAACATGTCGGACTCATGGCGCAAGGCGGTCACCAACCACCTGCAGGAGGTAGGCGCCGGCGGCGAAGGCGACCACTACGCGTGGCGGGTGTGCGTGAACCAGCGCACCGGGGAGCGCTCGACACCAGGGCGATAAGGGACGGAACCTGGTTTACGCTTTTGCCTGGCTCAGGGTCCGTCCGTGGTTTGCGATTCCTTCGGCTCGTAAATCGTCAATCCCTTGAGCGATGCGCGCGACGGCGCCGGAAAGAGCCAGCTCGCCGCGTAGCCCAGCACGATGCACAGCAGGATCGAGATGGCGAGGTAGAAATACGGGTGGACGAGGCTCACCGACCACGCGAGCATGGTGAGCGTGATGCTCACCGCCACCCCGATCGACACGCCCTGCCAGTTGGCGCGCCGCGTGAACATCCCCAGCGTGTACACCCCGGCGAAGCCGCCCCCGAGGACGCCGAAGAGCTCGATCGAGATGTCGAAGAGCGAGTGGATGTCGTAGCGCGAGAGCAGCCACGCGACGCTCATCCCGAGGATGCCCGTCACCACGGTCATAGCCTCGGCGAACCGCACGCTCACCTTGGGATTCGGGTTCTTCACCCACTTCTCGTAGAAGTCCACCGAAGCGAGCGTCGCCACGCTGTTCATGATGCTGGAGAGCGTGGCCATCGCCGCGGCGAGGATGCCGGCGATGATGAGGCCCCTGATCCCCATCGGCAGCTCGGCCGCGATGAACAGCGGGAACGTGGCATCGATGGTGAGCAGCGGGTTCATCCTTTCCGGGTGCGTCTTGTAATACGCATACAGCGCGGTGCCGACGAAATAGAACATGAAGCCGCCCGGGATGGTGACGGCGGCGAAAGTCCAGATCGAGCGGCCGGCGTCCTTGTCCGACTTGGTGGATAGCACCCGCTGCATCAGCACCTGGTCCTTGGGGAACGTGAGCACCACATCGAAGAGCACCAGGAAGAGGAAGCCCCAGACGGTCGCCTTGGTGAGATCGAAGCTGAAATCGAAGAGCTTCATCTTGTCTTCGGCGGAGGCGATGGTGAAGAGCTCGGCGGCGCCCCCGTCTAGCGCGTAGACGATGAAGCCGATGGCGAAGGCGATGCCGCCCATCTTCACGATCAGCTGCACGAAGTCGGTCCAGACCACCGCCTTCATGCCGCCCAGCGCGGTGTAGATCATGGTGAACACGCCCATGATCAGGATGCTCCAGGTCACCGGTATCCCCGTCATCGTCGCGATGGCGAGCGAGGGCAGGAAGAGAATCACGCTCATGCGGCTGCCGATCTGCACCGCGATGTAGAGCAGGCTCGACAGCGTGCGGATGACGGGGTGGAAGCGCGTCTCCAGGTACGAGAACACGGACATGAGGTCCAGGCGCCGCAGCACCGGCACGATGTAAACCGCGACGAACATGAGACCCAGCACGCCCACCAGGTTGTTGGTGAGGTACTGCCAGTTGGTCTCGAAGGCCTTGGCGGGAATGGCGATGTAGCTGATCGAGCTGGTGTTGGCGGCGTACAGGCTGATCCCCACGGCCCAGAAGGGAATGGTGCGGCCGCCAACGAAGAAGTCCGAGGTCGACATGCGCTTTTCGCGCAGGTAGAAGTACAGCCCCATGCCGAGCATCGAGACGAGGTAGACCACGACCACGATCCAGTCGAGCCAGCCCAGCAGCAGCTTGCTCGATTCGATCTGCGCATAAGCGACCTGTGTGCCTGCGCCTCCGCCGCCGCTGATCCAGGCGATTCCGTTTTCCCACGCCGTGCCGCCTTGAACGCCCGTCCCGCCGATCTCCGCGAGCGTGGCCCACGATCCGGTGATGGTGTGGAAGGTCGCCAGCCGCGCGGCATCGCTGTGGCCATCGCGCATCAGGTAAAGAATGTGCGCCTGGCCGGTGGGCGAGGCTGCTCCCCCGACTACGGCCCCCGGCACGGGGTCGCGCGCGGTCCAGCCATCGGGCGCCTTCCAGCGCAGCATCCGCTCCCGGGCCGTGGAGTCCGACTTGAGCGTCACGAACACCGCGGCGGTCTGCGCCGCCATCGAGGTGATCTCGCCGGGAGCACCGGGCCAGCCCTGGTGCGTTGTCCAGGCAGGCTGCGCGGCGGTCAGGTTGAGGGACAGCATCTGCGCGGCCCCATCGGTGCGCTTGCCGGCGATGTAGAGCGTATCGGCCAGCACCGCGCAGCGACCGCCCGCGAGCGGCGTCGCCGGCGCCGGCAGGAGGCGCACGACGGGAGCACCGCTTGCCATCGAAAGCTTCGCGATCCCCGTGATCGCCGCAGCCTTTCCCTCACCGAGAAGCAGGAACGCGTGGGGCGCGTTGCGGCAAGCGCCGAGCACCTCGCCCATGGGACTCCAATCGGTGCGCGTCCATGTGCGGCCGCTTGCGTCGAGCACCCACAGCGCGCCCTCCGCCCACGCGACGAGGCGCTTGTCGACCAGCAGGATCTGCGAGGCTGCTCCGGCTGGAAGCGGGGGCAGCGCGCCGGTGGTCACCTTCATCAGGTTCTGCCGGGGCTCCGCGCCGAGTGACACCAGCGGCAGAAGCAACAGCACAGCGACGAGAGCCGCGAAA
Organism: Usitatibacter sp.; assembly: GCA_046590805.1. Classification (GTDB taxonomy): domain Bacteria; phylum Pseudomonadota; class Gammaproteobacteria; order Burkholderiales; family Usitatibacteraceae; genus Usitatibacter. The sequence continues at coordinate 16,235 of JBKJTM010000479.1, read as the reverse complement.
CTGCCCAGGCGCGCGAAGCTAGAATGGTCGTTCATGGACACTCAGTTCCTCACCACTTTCGTGATGGTGGTCGATCGTGGATCGATGGCGGCGGCGGCGCGCCAGCTCAACATCACGCCGGCCGCGGTGGCCCAGCAGATCCGCACGCTCGAGCGCGAGCTCGGAGCGCCGCTGATCGCGCGGGCGGGACGGACCGTGATGGTGACCGAGGCGGGGACACGCATCCTCGAGCGCGCGCGCGATCTGTTACGCAACGCGGCCGACCTGCGCACGGTAGCCAACGACGACGCCACCGCCGGGGAGCTGCGTCTCGGGGCGGGCACCAACGCGTTGACCGGGATACTTCCCGACATCCTCGCGCGGATGGTGGCGCGCTTTCCGCAGATCAACGTCTTCATCAGGCCGGGGTATTCGCCCGAGCTGTACCGCGCCGTGGAGAACGGCGAGCTCGACGCGGCCATCGTGCTGCAGGCGCCGTTCACGCTCCCAAAGACCTGCAGCTGGAAGGTGCTGCGCGAGGAGCCGCTGGTGGTGCTCGCGCCGCGCTCCATGGCCAACGCGGACCCGCACGAGCTCCTGAGGACGCAGCCTTTCATCCGCTATGACCGCAGCCAATGGGGCGGGCACCAGGTGGACCAGTACCTGCATATGGTCGGCATCAAGCCGCGCGAACGCTTCGAGCTCAATGCGCTGAACGCGATCGCGGTGATGGTCGACCGCGGCCTCGGCGTCTCGCTGGTGCCCGAATGGGCCAAGCCCTGGCCGGAGGGTTTGAAACTGGCTCTGATCCCGCTGCCGCAGCCGTTCGAGCCGCGCCGCATCGGCGTGCTGTGGACCCGGTCGACGATCCGCATGCGGCTGGTCAAGGCTTTCCTCGAAGAGTCTCAGGCGGTGATGAAGAAGCGCTAGGCGCTTGCTGCATCCAGGTGAGGCGCCAGGTGCCGTCGCTGCGCCCGCCGGCCTCGAAATACGGCAGGAAGGTGAGCGCTTCGCGATAGCCGAGGTGCAGGCGAATGGCCGGTCCCTCGAATCCCTCGACCGCTCCGGCTTCCTCGAGTTGCGGTGCAGCGGGAAGGCGAATCGTTTCCTCCACCTTGAATCCGTCGATGAGGCTGGTCGCATAGACAAGCGGGCCGCGCTGAATCGCCACGTAGTCGAGGCGCTGGACCTCCTGAGCGACCGGCGAGCCGTCGGGCGCGATCGATTCCTGCACGTTGCGGCTGGATGCTCGCGCAAGGCGCACCGCCATCGGAAAGTGCAGCGCGATCTCATCGCCGGCCTTCCATACCCGCTCGAGCGTCAGGTAGGTGCCGGGTTGGACGCGATCCGCAACGTCGGCGCCATCGACCCGGGCTGTCGCCCCTTCCACCCACGCGGGAATGCGCACGCGAATCGCAAACCGGGCCGGGCGATGCGGCGTCACGCGGATGCGGATCTCGCCCTCGAAGGGATAACGGGTCTCCTGCTGGAGCTTCACGTCGCCCACGCCTTGAACATCCAGCGACGCCTCGCCGGGGCCGTAGATATTCACCTCGATCGCGCCGCCGACCGACCGGTACGCGATCTCCGGCAGCTCTTCCAGCGCCATCGCCCCACTCGATTTGCAGCATCGCCAATAGGTCGTGAAGACGCGCCTGCCGTTCGGGAACGAGTAGTAGCACCAGTCCTCGCCATCCGGCGCCTGCGCGCCCACGAGGTCGTTGTACGCGGATCGCTCGATCTCCTCGGCGAACCGCGCCTCGCCGGTGATCTCGAGGAGCTCGCGATTGAGCTGGATCCAGGAGAAGGTCGAACAGGTCTCGACATAGCCATAGGGGCTGAAGGCTCCAGGGGCATTGAACACCTCGCGCGAGCGGTGCGCGACACCTCCCCACGGTCCCCCACCGAGGGTGAGATGGCGATCGCGAATGCTGTTCCACATCTTCAGGACCGCATCGAGGAGGCGCGCGTCGCCATTGGCACGATGGAGCTTCGCCAGGCCGACGAGATTCCACGAGAGCTGGTACGCCTTGCCGGTGGCGATCTCCGCGGCATCGGCGCCCGCCAGCGCTTTGCGGACCAGGTCAAGCTCCGCGCGCGCTTCGGCTTGCGCGAGGATCTGCCCGGCGAGCGCGAGATAGCGCTTCTCCCGCGTCGCATCGAACAGCTCGACCGCCGCGTCGAGCAGCACCGTGGCCGACATGCCGTGGTGATTGCCCAGATGGGTGATGTCGACGCCGCCTTCGACCAGCGCCTTGTGGCACAGGTCGCCGATGCGGCGCGCGGCCTCCAGGTATCTCGCTTCGGGAAAGTGCCTGTGGACCTCGAGAAGCCCCACGATCAGGTAGCTGTGGATCCAGATGTCCCAGGTGCGCTTGCCGGGAGCGCCGTCCCAGGTGCGCTGCGGGGGCGGCGGTTTGGCGGTGAAGCGGCGTTCTGGCGCGTAGGTTCCGAGATAACCGTCCGGCTGTTGCACGCCGATGAGGTAATCGGCCACGCGGCGAACCCTGGCGGTGAGCTCCGCATCCTGGGTGCGTACCGCCGCCCTGGCCGCGGCCCAGAGCCACTTGCCGGCGTGCTCCCCGTACCAATCGCCCTCGTGGTTGCGGGCGGCGCGCCCGGGATCGAAGAGGGCGATGGCCGGGCTCGTCTCGTCGGTGATGAAGCGGCTCAACCGCCCCGCATGGTTCGCCGCGAGCGCCCGGCCGAGAACCCCCTCCAATCGCACCCTGGCGCGCGTCACCGCAGGTGCCCTGCGAGAGCCTCGATGTCGCCGGCGCCGAGCCCTTCGGCGAACGGTCGCATCGCACCGTGAGTGAGCGTGTCGACGATCTGCTGTCGCGGACGCTTCGCGATCACATCGCGCGGCGGGACATTGCCTTGCGGATGGTCGTGGCACGACGCGCAGCGCTGCTCGTAGAGCGTCCGCCCATCGCGAGTCGGCGCCGCGTCGCTCGACTCCGCGCGGCGCGTGGGCGCTTGTGCCGCCGCCGGCATGGCACGCGCGAAACGCGCTCCGCCAACGCCGAATGCCTGGATGCGATCGGTGCCGACGAAGACGGTGCCGCGCGCGATGGCTGGCTGGTTGTACTTGCCGCTGGTGAAAAGCTCGCCCGGCGCGCTCTTCCACAACAGCGCGAGCGTCATCGCGTCGAACGCGTAAAGCACGGGGTTCGGGGCGCCCGGCCCCGCGAGCGACGCGGAGCGCCGTGCGTTCTCGTCGAGCACCCAGACGACCGCGTCGCGAGCGCCGTTGCTGCTAACCAGAGGCGAGCCCGGGTTCTCGAACGCATTGCGCATCTCGCGCTGGTCGATGCGCAGGTGCGCGGGTCTGCCGGGTGAAGTGACCACTTCGAGGCGCGCGAGCGAGGGCGGAACACCTTCGGGCGAGCCTTCCTGCCGCTTCGTGTTGCCCGTCACGAACACGTACGATTTTCCGCCGGGCGCGCGCCAGTACGCCGGCACCGAGCGTCCGCGCGCGACGTCCATGGCCGCGTCCTTGTCCGAGTACGGGCCGAAGACATTCAGCGGGCCGCGCCGGCCGAATTGCGGTTGGTCCTCAGGGGGCAGCAGCGAAAGGTCGCTCGCGGAATCCTCGCCGCACGGGGGGCGCCGTTCGAGCCCTCCCGGCAGCCGGGCGCGATCGATGAGATACGTGTTGCCCTGCTTTCCGCCGACCACCATCAATCCCGGCGTGGCGGTGCTGGAGGGATCCAGGTCGGGTAGCAACGCCGCGCCGCCCGAGCCGAGGTCGATGTCCATGGTCGCCGTCGCACAGTGGTTGAACGGCGTATAGGTCCCGCGCAGCACGAAACCCTCGATGGCGGAGTTGCTGAGCATCATCACCGACTGGGTCCAATCGCGGGCGCGATCGACGAAGCCGTTGTAGCCGGTGCCGGTGACGACGAAGACGTTTCCTCCGCGATCCACCGCGGGCCCGCCCGCGCCCCAGATGCCGCCGCCGCCGCGATGCGGCATCGCCTGCGATGCGAACGCGCTGGAGACACGCGCGCGCGCCGTGTCCACCGCCACGATCCATCCGGTCTCGGTCTCCCCGAATGCGACATAGAGCCAGCGCCCGTCCGGGCTCAGGTTGAGGGCGCCCCGCTGCACGCGGAAATCGAAGCGGCGCGCCGGCGCAACCGGCGGACCCGCGTTCCTGTTGACCGCGTTAAACGTCGTTTCGTCGAGGCGAACCGGCCAGCCGGCGACGAGCTTGCCGCTGCGCAGATCGAGCGCGTACGCTTGCCAGCGATTCGCGGGATCGCAGTGCGTGACGTAGAGGCGCTTGCGGTCGGGATCGATCACCGGCGTGGCCAATACGCCGGTAGGCACTCCGTCGAGAGGCGCGGGCTGCAGCTTGCAGGGCGCGCCGAGTCGCTTGCGCCAGAGGATGGTCCCGGGCGGAACGCCGCGCGTCCGGAAAGCGCTGATCGCGTAGACGAAGCCCGCGTTGGTCGCGGCGATGACGACCGGAAACGTCGACCCCGCGTGCTCGCCGGCTTCAAGCCGCACCTGGTCCACGTAGAGCGGCGAGGCGTAGAGGCGTGGCGGCTGGCCGTCGGTGGCGTCGAGCTGCGGCGATTCCCAGACGAGGCCAAAAGGGCCCCTCGCCACGCGTTCGGGCGTGAGCGTGGACTCGTGGGGATTCCAGCCGCTGCGCTGGGCATCGCGATGGAAGGTCAGAGTGTCGTAGTGACCGGCCCATGCGCTAGCCGGCAGCACGGCGATGCCGAGCACCGCCGGGAGAAACCGGGGACGGACCCTGAACCAAGCAAAGACGTGAACCAGGGTCCGTCCCCTATGCGTCGACGACGCAGCGGAAGCCGATCCCCGCCGATCTGTCCTTCGCCGGCGCCATCAGCAGGTACTTGCCGTGCTGGTCGAGCTGGTAGGCCTGCGGGAAGTACCAGTGCGAGGTCTGCGGCAGGTAGGCGCTGCCGCCGCGCAGCGCCGCGGCGCGCGTGTGCTCGTCGCGGAACTCGTCGGTCCATTGCCAGACGTTGCCGATGAGGTCCATGACGCCGAAAGGGCTGGCTCCGCCGGGACATGAATGCACGTCCGCCGGCACCGGCATCTCGCGCGCCTTGCTCTTCGGCGGCATGTTCGCCATGTTCCAGTCGTTGCCCCAGGGATAGAGGCGGCCGTCGTCGCCCTGCGCGGCGTATTGCCACTCCCACTCGTGGGGCAGGCGCTTGCCCACCCACTTGGCATAGGCCCGCGCATCCTCGATCGACACCCAGGTCACCGGCTTCCTCTCCCAGCCGCGGCGGGGCTTGCCCTTCAGCCAGTCGCGCAGGAAATTGTGGTCGTCCTCGGGGCGATACGCGGTCGCCGCGATGAACGCGAGGTAGTCCGCGTTGGTCACCGGAAAGCGATCGACGTGGAAGGCCTCCATCCGCATGCGGTGGCGATGGGCGCGCCGCGGGGAGTCTTCCCACGGGTACTGGAAATCGAGGCCCTTCCACATGTAGCCCTCGATCTCGATGCCCGCGACCTTGAAAGTGAAATCCCCCGCGGGGATCGCCACCATGCCCTCGGGCGTGGTCTTCACCTTTCGCGTTGGAGCGATCTTCACCATCGTCTGCGGGAGCGCCTCCCACCCTCCCGAAAGCGCTTGCAGCGGGCCGGCCAGCTTGCGCATGCGCTTCATCAGCTCCGGCAGGCCCTTCACCGCGCGCGTGCTCGCGAGCACCGCGCCGAAACCCTTCGTCTCCAGCGGCAGGTCGATGTAGGCCGTGCCGTCCTCGATACGCGGCGAGAGCTTCACGCCGTTCCACAGGTCGTGGTACTCCGAGCCCTTCGCGTGCGGCACGGCGAGCTGCTCGCCCGCGAGGTCGTACTCGTTGCGATTCACCAGGGTCCAGAGCGTCGAGCCTTCCAGGGGAAAGCTGCTGGCGAATGCGCCCTGCTGCAGCGCAGCCGCATACGGCTCCCACTCCATGCTCACGAAGTGTTCAGGCAACGCGCGCTGGATGGTCGCCAGCCGCCGGAGCGTCGCCCCGTCGCGCGGCGTGAACCCGTTCCATACCCCCCAGACGTTCTCCCACGCGACGTAGCCGATGCCGTTGAACCACAGGTAGTGGAAATCGTCGGTCCGGTCGCGCGCCCAGCGGTTCTCGATGTTGATCATGTGGCGCGGCTCGAGCCATTTCAGCTTGCTCACCGCGGGGACCACTTCGGTCCAGGTCTTGCCCCAGGTCTGGTTGTTCCACATCAATTGCTCGTCGGCGTAGGGCACAGATTCCGGCTGGAAGACGAGCGGATGCTTCAACTTGCGCGAGCTTTCGAGGAAGGAGCGCGGCACGCCGTTGTAGGTGTCGCCGTTCACGCCATCGGCATCGACTTCCTTTGCAAGCCGCGTCGCCGCTTCCCAGTCGGGCACGCCCTCCGCCTTCGTTCCGTTGTCCCACGCCATGGTGGGAATGAAGACCTTCACGCCACGGCGATGGAAGTCGCGTACCGCGCCGCGCAGCCCCTCGATGCCGCCGGGGAGGTGGCGCGCGAGCTCGGTCTGGTTGCGGTCGTCGATGCCGATGTTGGTGTAGACGTACCAGATGAGCACGCTGTCGATACCGCCGTAGCGCCGCTCGAGATCGTCGAGGTAACGATCTACCGTGTACTTGCCCGCCACCGGATCGAAGAAGTAGCGATCCTCGACCATCATCTGCACGTGGACGAAGTTGCGCTGCGACCAGGCGAGCTCCTTGCGACGGTACTCGGCATCGTCGTATCCCATGCGGATCAGATGCTCGGTGCGCCATACCTTCATCTCCGCGAGCCACACCGGTACCGCGGCGTTCACGTCGATGCGCCACTGGCCGATGTTGATCATCGGCCATCCCGGCGCCTTGCCCGGCGTCGGCAGGTGCTGGCCGACCGTGTGAGGCAGCGCGTACTCCCCGTACTGCGCGATGGGGGCACGCTGCGGCGGACCGAGCGTCTTCTTTCTTGGCGGGCTCATGGCATTGCCGTCGTCTGTCGATCGAGGAGGAGCCGCACTTCGGCGTGCGTGGGGATGCTCGCCTGGGCGCCGAGCCGGGTGCAGGCGAGCGCGCCGGCGGCGCTCGCGTGGCGCAAGGCTTCGGGGAGCGCGAGGCCGCGTCCGAGTGACGCGACCAGCACACCGCAGAAGGTGTCACCCGCGGCAGTCGTGTCCACCGCGTCGACCGCGAAGGCCTCCTGCCGGATCGTCTCGCCCCGCATGCGCGCCTGGCAACCCTGGTCGCCGAGCGTCACCACGACGCAAGGCACGCCGATGCGCTCGAGGCACTCCGCGATTCCGCCGCGATGCGCCGAAACGATGGCGAGCTCGCCCTCGTTCACGATCAACACGTCGATGAGCTCGAGAATCGCGGGGGAGAGAGCCTGGGCTGGAGCCGCATTGAGGACGACCTTCACGCCGCGCGCGCGCGCGGCCTGCGCATAGGCGCCAACCGTTTCCAGCGGAATCTCGAGCTGCATCAGCAGGTGGGTGATGCCGTCCAGCGGCGGAAGATGCGTGGCGCGGAGTGCGCCGTTCGCGCCCGGCGCCACGGTGATCGCGTTCTCGGCGTCGTCGGAAACGCAGATGAATGCCGTGCCCGTCCGCAGGTCAGCGGTGCGAACGACGTGCATGCGCACGCCCGCGGAGGCGATCGAGGCCTCGAGGGGAGCGGCGAACGGATCGTCGCCCAGGGCGACGAGCATCGCGGTCTCGGCACCGCCCGCGCGCGCCGCGGCTACCGCCTGGTTCGCGCCCTTGCCACCCGGGAAAGTCTCGAAGCCGCGGCCGAGCACGGTCTCGCCGGGTGCCGGTATGTGGCCGGCACGCACCACGAAGTCGAGGTTGGCCGAGCCCGCAACGAGGATCATCGGGGATTCACTTCGCCAGCGATTGGTAGACCCGATTGTAGAACTGGAAGCTCAGCTTGCGCGGGTCCCGGGCGAGGCCCCGCGGGAGATGCTGCGTGAGAAGGACGGCGAACAGCCGCTCGCGCGGATCGATCATGAAGTAGGTGCCGGCCGCGCCCGACCATCCGAAGGCGCCCACCGAGCCCGGTCGGGTGTCGCCCCGGCGTAGGGCGGGGCCCAATTCCGTCTGCTCGCGATGCATTGGGCCCCCGCCTACGCGGGGGAGACTACTCTCCCGGACGTCCAGGATCACGAAACCGCCGAGTCCGAAGCCTTCGCCATATTGGCTCACCGGCGGGTCGAGGTGCCCCAACTGGTTGCTCATCATGCGTTCGACGGAGCGTCGCGTGAGAATCCGCGCGCCCTCGAGCTGCCCGCCGTCGAGCAACGCCTGGCAGAAGCGCGCGAAGTCCGCGGCGGTCGAATAGAGGCCGCCGGCGCCGCTGAACCAGCTGCGCATCATGCCGCCGGGATGGCGAGATTCCCCCGCCGGATAGTCGACGAGCTTTCCCTCGGCATCGGTGGAGGTCATGTGGGCAAGGCGCGCCCGCTTCTCCCGGGGAACGCTGAATCCGGTGTCGTGCATGCCGAGCGGGGTGAAGATGCGGCTTTCGAGGAAGAGGTCGAACCGTTGTCCCGACACCGCCTCCACCAGCCGGCTGGCGACCTCGGTATTCACGCTGTTGTACTCGAAGCGCGTTCCCGCCGGCGCGGCCTGCGGCAGGCGGCTCGCGGCGCGGCTGTAGGCGGCGAGATCCCGGGATCTCTCCACCGCCGGGCTCGCCTGCGCGAATCCGGTGGTGTGCGTGAGCAGATGATGAATGGTGGCGGTGCGCCCGGCGAACTCGGGCAGGTGCCGAGCGACCGGGTCCTCGAGCGCGAGCTTGCCTTCCTCCTCGAGCATCAGCACCGCCACGGTCGCGACGGGCTTGGTCATCGAGTAGATGCGGAAGATCGTCTCGAAATCGATTGGGGTGGTGCGGGCGAGATCGCGATGCCCGTACGCGACCCGGTCGACGATCTTGCCGTTGCGCGCTATCAGCGCCACCGCGCCGAGATAGTCGCCGGAACCCGTCGCCCCCTCCAGGAACTGGTGCAGCTCGCCGATGCCGGCCCGGGAAAACCCCTCGCTCGCGGGATCGGCCAGTGGAAGCGGCGGCGCGGCCCAGGAGGCCGCGCCGGTCAGGCAGAACGCGAAGAAAAAGGCGCCGCGGTGCGTCAGAATTTCAACGTGTGGCTGAGGGAGACCACACGACCGCGGCCCGCCCAGAAGTTGCGGAAGCCCACCACCTGCGACCAGCTGAGGATGTAGAACTTGTCCGTCAGGTTCTCGACACCGAGCGTGAGCGTGCCGTACTTCCTCAGGTCGTAGTTGATGCCGAGATCGAGGAGCGTGTAGCCCTTGGTGTGCTCCTCGGCGCCGCGACCCACGTTGATGTCACGCGAGAAGAGCGTGGTCGATCCCAGTTTCAGGTCGCCGCGGTCCGAGAAGTTCCACTTGACCCAGGCGCCGAGCTTGTCGGGGTTGATGTCGAGCACGCCCATCTCGCGGGTCAGGGGACCGCCGTCGACGTAGACCGACTTGCCGCGGATGCGTGAGTAGAGCGCGCCGACCTTCAGCGCCCTGGAGAGCGTGAAATCGCCGGCAACCTCGAAACCCTTGATATCGACCGGCTGGCGGCGCAGGTTGAAGTCGTTGGTCACCGGATCGACGAACAGCCCCACGCCGAAATCCGACTCGGAGTGGTAGTAGGAGGCGCTCAGGTTGGCCCGCGACCCGCGCCAGTTGAATCCGACTTCCTTGTTGTCGACCACCAGCGCCTGCAGGTCGAGGATCCCCGCCACCGATTGACCAGGGCGGTTCTGGTTGCGCAGCGGAATGCCGACGTTCGGCAGGCTGAAGCCCTTGCCATACGCCGCGAACACCGACCAATTCTGCGGCAGGCGCACGATCGCGCCGAAGTTCGGCAGGTTTTCCTTGTAGCTCAGCGTGCCGCCCTGGACCACGACGCGATTGCGGAAGAAGGTCGTCGTGTACGTATCCACGCTGAGCTCGCCGTCCTCGCGGCGGAAGCCGCCGCTCACGGTCACCGGCCCGATATCGTAGGAGAGCTGCATCCAGGGCGCCTTGCTCTCGTAGAGCATCGGCGGCACCCACAGCCGACCGGTGAGCGCCAGCTGCTGCTGGCTCTCGTCCTCGACCACGTCGATCCCGGCGCGAAGCTCGAGCCCGCGCACGAAGAGATCCTGCCGGCCCCAGGACGCGCGCACGCCGCGCTTCTTGGAATCGATCTCCGACTGGTCGATCAGGGTGCCGAGCGGGGCGATCAGGGGATCCTGGCGATCGGAGCCGCCCTCGGTCACGAAGCGCATCGCCTGGTCTGCCTTGTACACGTCGACCTTGAAGGTGCCTCCGAAGAGGTCGTCATGTGTGTACGCGAGGATGCCCTGCTTGAAGTCGTTGAACTCTGTCTTGCCTCCCAGCGGCTGCCCGCGCAAGGAAGTATTGGTGGTTCCGGTGTCGCGGTCGCCATCGACCAGGTAGTAGTTGCCCTTGCCGAGGATATGGAAGCGGCTGAGGGTGGCCTGCACGCGCTGCGCGTTGCCCGCGCCGAAATTCGTCCCGAGCTTGAGGAAGACGTTCTTCGCCTCGGAATCGGCGACCGAACCGCTGGTATTGAGACCGATCGCGCGGCCGTTGCCGTCGAAGGTCATGCCGCGGTCGATGAAGGAGGTCGCCACCAGCAGGTCGAAGCGCTCGGTCTTGTGCGCCGCGTCGAGGGCGACTTTGTAGCCGTCGCTGTCGTCCTTGAACTGGGTCGTGTAGCGCGTCGTGAGGGTGACCTCGGTGCCCGGCTTGGTGGCCACCTTCGACAGGTAGTTGATGATGCCGCCAGAGGCGCCGATGCCTTCCGATGCCGAGGGGCCGTTGATCACCTCGATGCGGCCGATGAGGCCCATGTCGGTGAAGGTGCCGGAGCGGTTGCCTTCGCGCAGCGGTGAAGTCTGCGGAATGCCGTCGAAGAGCCTGAGCGCCGTGCGCCCGCGCAGCGTCTCACCGGTGTTGCTCATCGCCTGGGACGCTTCCGCGTAGCCGGGCACCGTCCTCGCGAGGACCGCCGTGGCGTCCTCGCGAGGACGGTGCCCGGCTACGCGAGGACCGCCGTGGCGTCCTCCGTCAGCGCGCGGGTGTGCTGGATCTCCTCGGGCGTCACGATCGTGACCGCCCCCGGAATCTTGTCCACCGCCTTGGCGCCGCGCTGACCGGTGGTGATGACCTCGATCTTCTCGAGCTTCTCGATCCTCTCTCTGCGCGCCCGCTCCTCTTCCTCCTTGGTCTTGGTCGGGTCCTGCTGGGCGAGCGCAGGCATGGCGAACGTGGAAAGGATCAACGACGCGAGCGTCGTCATGGCGTGGCGATGGATTCTGGTATTGGTTTTCATGGCTCCGAGGGCAGTTGATTGTCGGGAGTTGTGCGTTCGGCTTTCCCCTGTTCTTATCTGGGGGAGTCTGTGGGAAATGGGCTCCTCGGGAGAATATCCAAGGTATATTCACAGTCCGTTTTTTGTATCTTCCCACCGCCATGGCCATCGAGCAACTCACCGAAGAGCAGATCCGCACCTGGAGCCGCCAGCAGAAGGACGAGTGGTGGTTCCGGAAGATCTATCGCGGCTCGATGGCGCAGCTCACGATCCGCTCCGCCCTCACCGGCTTCTTCCTCGGCGGCGTGCTCTCGGCGACCGCGCTCTACATCGCCGCCAAGACCGGCATCACCATCGGCGTCGGCCTCACCTCGGTGATCCTCGCCTTCGCCATCTACCGCATCATGAACAGCATGGGCATCGCCCGCGACTTCACCATCCTCGAGAACAACGCCACCCAGTCGATCGCCACCGCCGCAGGCTACATGGTGACGCCGCTGGTCTCGGCGCTCGCCGCCTACATGCTGGTCACCGGCGCCGTGATCGTGTGGTGGCACATGGTCGTATGGATGGTGGTGTGCTCGATCCTCGGCGTGCTGGTCGCCTTTCCGATGAAGCGGCGCTTCATCAACGAGGAGCAGCTGCCCTTCCCCGAGGGCCGCGCCGCGGGCGTGGTGCTCGATGCGCTCTACACCGGCGCCGCCGCGGCCGGCATGTTCAAGGCGAAGCTGCTCGCGTGGACCGCGGTGGCCGCGGGCGCGTACCAGGTCCTCATCAGCGACGGCTGGATGAAGGTGCTGCAGTTCAAGCTGCTGCGCATGGACCAGTGGGCCGGGATGAAGGAGCCGTGGACCTTCCACGAGCGGCTCGACTCCTATTACTACGCGGCATCGAGCTACATCCCCAAGATCCTCGGCACCGACATCCGCCAGCTGGGGCTGCGGCTCACGCTCGACGTCGCGATGCTCGGCGTCGGCGGCCTGATGGGCATCAAGGTCGCCACCAGCGTGCTGCTGGGCGCCTTCATCAACTTCGTGATCCTCGCCCCGATCATGATCCAGCACGGCGACATTGTGGCGCGCATCGGCCCCACCGGTGCCGTGGTCCCGATCTCGCGCGCCGAGATCGTGAACCAATGGGCGCTCTGGTGGGGCGTCACCATGATGGTGGTGGGCTCGCTGGTGAGCCTCTTCGCGCGCCCGGACATCTTCACCAGCGCGTTCAGGAACCTCGGCAAGAAGAAAGACAAGGGCGCCGACGTCTTGAAGGACATCGAGTTCCCGCTGTGGATCTCGGCCGTCGGCATCCCGGTGTTCTCGGTGCTGGGCGCGTGGGCGACGCATGCGTTCTTCGGCGTGCCGTGGTTCCTCGCCTTCATCTCGCTGCCGCTCATCTTCGTGCTCACCATCATCTGCACCAACTCGATGGCGCTCACGTCCTGGACGCCCACGGGATCGCTCTCCAAGATCACCCAGTTCACCATGGGCGCGATCGACCGCACCAACCCGGCGAGCAACCTGATTCCTGCGGGGATGACGTCGGAAGTCGCTTCCAACGCGGCCAACCTGCTCTCCGACATCAAGCCCGGCTACATGCTCGGCGCCAAGCCGCGGCAGCAGGCGTGGGGGCACACCATCGGCATCCTCTCGGGCGCGATCTTCTGCGTGCCGCTCTTCTTCCTGCTCTTCCTGCCGCCGGACGCCAACGGGGTGCGCTCGCCCTCGACCATCATCTCGGAGCAGTTCGCCTTTCCTGGCGCGATCCAGTGGAAGGGCGTGGCCGAGCTGATCGCCGCGGGGCTGAAGGCGCTGCCCTACACGGCGATCGTGTCGATGATCGTCGCGGCGGTCGCCGCGGTGGCGATTGAGGTGGCGCGCATCGTCACCAAGGGGCGCTTCCCGTTGAGCGCGGTCTCCATCGGGCTCGGCGTGATCCTGCCGCCGGAAGCCACGTTCGCCATGTGGGTCGGCGCGATGATCTTCTGGTGGGCGGGGCGCCGCAATCCCACGCCCGGTACCCGTGGGCATGCGTTCTGGGTGGAGGGCGCCGAGCCGATCTGCGCGGGCCTGATCTCGGGCGCCGCGCTGGTGGGGATCGGCAACGCGATCGTGAACGTGCTGCTCTAAGGGAAGGTCCCTAGACCTCGTTCGTCTCGAACACCAGCAAGTCCACGCCTCCGCTCGCGAACTTCGCCAGGTCCGCGCCCACCGCCTGCCCTTCGGGTGAGGCGAGCGCATGCCCGATGGCGGCCATCGAGTCGAAGGTGAGCTCGGCCACCAGGTAGTACTGCGAGGCCCCCTGGGGCGTCGCCACCGGCCCGGCGCTCACCTCGTACTTGCGCAGCCCGCCGATCAGCTTGGCGAGCGGCACGTGGGTGCCGTGGTAGTGCTTGTCGAAATGCGCCGGGTCCTGCGGATGCTTGTAGAGCGCGAGCAGCTTGGCCATGGCGGGTGTCCGAAAAATGGTGTCGGAGTCGATTTTGCCGAAAATGGTGTCGGAGTCGATTTTTTTGTTAGGTTAGGGGCCGCTCCCCGGTCCTATGGTCATGTTCGCCTCTTCGCGTCGGGCCCGTTTCGAGACCGTCGTGCGCGCCTACGCGAACGACGTGTTCCGATATCTGTACTGGCTGTGCCGTGACCGCAACCTCGCCGAGGACCTGTCCCAGGAGACCTTCGCCCGCGCCTGGGCGGCCTGGGAGGACCAGCGCGACGAGAAGGCGCTCAAGGCCTGGCTTTTCACCATCGCCCGCAACGAGCATTCACGCACCCATGAACGCAAGCGCCTCGACATGGAGCCCGAAGCCGACCTCGACCAGATCGTGTCGCGCACCGCGACCGACCCGGCGTTGGGTCTCGACGTGCGGCGCGCCTGCGCGATGCTGCCCGAGGCCTACCGCGAGCCCCTGCTGCTGCAGGTCCTGGGCGGCCTTTCCAGCGCCGAGATCGCGGCCTCCCTGGAAAGCTCGGAGGAGGCGGTCAACATGCGCCTGAGCCGCGCGCGCCGGGCGTTGCGCGACATGCTCGGGGATTCGCCCCTTACCAGGGCCCCGCGCAAGGAGGTGCTGCGATGAACTGCATCGACTTCCGCCGCCTGGTCCTCGCCAACCCGCGCCAGCCGGGCGCGGTGGAGCGCGCGCACGCCGAAGAATGCGCCGCCTGCCGACAGTACCTCGAGAGGCAACGCGAGTTCGACGCCGAGCTCTTCGCCGCGCTCCAGGTGCCGCCTCCCGACGGGCTCGCCGATCGCATCCTCGTCGCCCGTGGGCTACGCACCCGCCGCTGGGTGATGCCGATGGCCGCCGCGCTGGTGATGGCCGTGGGTGTGGCGATCGCGTGGCCGCGCATCGCCGGGGATCCGCTCGGTCGCGAGGCCATCGCCCACGTGGCCCACGAGCCGCAGGCCTTCACCACCTCCCATGCCGTCCCCGGCAACTTCCTGCCCGCCGTCATGGCCGAGCAGGGCGTGAGCCTCGCGAAGGCCATCGGCCAGGTGACCTACGCCACCGTCTGCCCGTTGGCCGGCAAGGTCGCGCGGCACCTGGTGGTGCGCACCGCCGCGGGACCGGTGACGCTTTTCCTGTTCGCCGAAGATCGACAGGCCCGCACCCGCACCGTGACCGAGCGCGACGGCATGGCGGCGATCACCATCCCCGCGACCAAGGGCAGCATCACGTTGGTGGCGGCGAGCCTCGAGGCGGCGATGGCGATCGAGAGGTCGCTGCAAAAGACCTAGACCGGGGACAGACACTTTTCCCCGCGGACAGAACCGCTTTGCCGCCAGACGGGAGAAAGTTTCTGCCCCCGGTCCAGTTAGTTTTCGCGCCCTGCCCCGGTCTCTATCGGCATGGACACCAACCGAACCGAGCAAGGCGCACTCCTCGCAGCCCAGTTGGGCGAACACCTCGACTACCTGCGGCGCTTCGCGCGCTCGCGGATGCGTGACGAGGACCTGGCCGAGGAAGCGGTGCAGGAGACCCTCCTTGCAGCACTCGAAAGCGGCGACCGCTTCGGCGGGCGCGCCAAGCTGCGGACCTGGCTCACCGGGATCCTGCTGCACAAGATCCACGACGAGTTCCGCCGCGGCGCGCGCGATGGGCTGCACCGCCACGTGCGCGACGAATCATCCGAAAGCGCCCAGACGCCGGTCGAGGAAAGCATCGCCTCGCCCGAGGGCGGTCCCGACCACGCCGTGCACTGCCGCCAGCTGCGCGCGGCGATCGACCGCGCCATCGCCGAGCTGCCGCCGCGCCAGAAGGAGGTTTTCCTGCTGAAGGAAGTGGCGGACCTGGACACCGCGCAGCTGCAAGGGCTGCTCGGCGTGAGTACCGGTAACGTATGGGTGCTGCTGCATCGCGCGCGCGCGCACTTGCAGGCGGCGCTCGCCCGCGAGGGGTTCTCGCCCGCCTAGGACTGCTGAAAGGAGGTCGCCTTCGCGCGCAAATCCGCGACGCGGGGTAGACTTTCCCGCATGGATACGCCCCTCACACGCTCCGACATCCGTGCCGCCCTCGAGACGGCCATCGACCGCCTCGAGCCGAAGGTCATCGCCTGGCGGCGCGACATTCACCAGAACCCCGAGCTCGGCAACCGCGAGTTCCGTACCGCGAAGCTGGTCGCGGACCACCTGCGCTCGCTCGGCATCGAGGTCAAGGAGAAGGTCGCGCACACCGGCGTGGTCGGACTGCTGAAAGGCGGCAAGCCCGGGCCGATCGTGGCGCTGCGCGCCGACATGGATGCGCTCCCGGTGACCGAGGAAGTGGACGTTGCCTTCAAGAGCACCGTGAAGACCGAGTGGAACGGCATGCAATGCGGCGTGATGCACGCGTGCGGCCACGACGCGCACACCGCGATCCTGATGGGTGTCGCGGAAGTCCTCGCGGGAATGCGCGCGGAGCTCGAGGGCAGCGTCAAGTTCATCTTCCAGCCCGCAGAGGAAGGCGTC